>JAMCVO010000321.1 GCA_023475715.1 Actinomycetota bacterium | reverse complement strand
TGAACCCAATCTTGGCGCTATGGGGAAAATTATTATTTCTGATATACCCGGCTTGATTGAAGGCGCATCGAATGGAGTAGGGCTTGGTCTTCAGTTTTTGAAACACATTGAAAAAACAAAAATTCTAATACACTGCATAGATTCTCAGGAAAAGGATCCTGTAAAAGCATATGAGACTGTCATAAAAGAGTTTAAAGAATATAACCAGACACTGCTTGAGAAAAAAGAAGTAATCCTGCTTACAAAGACGGATCTGGGTGAAAGAGGGGAATTAAAAAATAAAATAAAACTGCTAAAAAAATTTAAGCGAGAAATAGTCGGGGTTTCAATTTATGACGAAGAAAGCATAAGTGGAATTAAAACGAGAATAGAAGCATATAGGAATTAAAGACCTGCACTCTATAACATAAAGGACAGAGCGTAGTCTTCATATTAATCTCCCATGTTTTTCTTTTCCATAGTATAATAATTAAATGCCCCAGTTAACTAAAGAAGAACAATATATCTATGATGAGAGTCCTGAACTGAGCGTCGGAGAACAGAAAGAGTGGACCAAAAAAATTTTCAAGGTATTTCCCGCCCTTGCCAACAGGAATTATCAGTTTTATTTTACGGGTCAGCTTGTCTCTCTTATCGGGACATGGCTTCAGATAGTGGCCCAGGGGTGGCTGGTTCTAAAATTGACAAACTCAGCTTTTCTTATTGGTCTGGTAGCTGCTGTTGCTATGCTTCCGACTCTCCTTTTTTCTTTATTCGGAGGAGTAATCGTAGACAGATTTCCTAAAAAGAAAATCCTTATTTTCACCCAGATATCTTCCATGATACTGGCGTTTTCATTAGGTTTCTTAACTGTTATTAATATCATTACCCTTTGGGAAATAATTGTGCTTGCATTTTTATTAGGCGTCGTTAATGCAATAGATGCGCCGGCAAGACAGGCATTTGTAGTTGAAATGGTAGGAAAAGAGGATTTGCCTTCTGCTATCTCTCTGAATTCCGGCATATTTAATGGAGCCCGTGTCATAGGACCAAGTCTTGCTGGTTTTCTTATAGCAGTTTTTGGAGTGGGAGGCGCATTTATTCTGAATGGCATAAGCTATGTTGCCGTCATAAGCGCATTGCTTATTATGAAGGTTACATCAATAGTCCACGAAACACATCCAAATCCGTTTCATGCCATTAAAGAAGGCATTTCATATTCTGTTGCGCATCCAATTGTCAGAACATTGCTTATATTTGCAGGCGTAACTTCTATTTTCGGTTGGTCTTACACAACCATCTTGCCTTATATTACGGAACATACATTTCATATGGAGGCAACCGGGCTTGGATATTTATATGCAGCATCGGGAATAGGATCGCTTGTTGCAACCGTTGTAATTTCTATGTTTTCAAAAAAAATAAATGCCTTGGTTTTTATTTTAGGAGGCAATACAATATTTGCGCTTGGGGTTATTTTATTCAGCTTTACGTCAAATGTATTATTTGCTCTGCTATTCCTGTTTCTGGCGGGTTTCGGGCTTATATTGCAATTCTCTATGATGAACACAACAATCCAGACATTAATTGAGGACAGATACAGGGGCAGGGTAATGAGCATTTACACTATCATGTTTCTTGGTCTTGCACCGCTTGGAAATCTTGAGATTGGTTTCTTATCCGAACATTTTGGTACGGGATTTGCCATACGGTTTGGCGCAGTCATAACATTTCTTTTTGGGATGCTGGTTTATCTATACAGAAACAGAATCATGAAGGCTTATGAAAAATACAAACAGGAGTAAGTAATTCCCCAACTTATCTAGTTATTCCTAAATACAAAAATAATACTCCGATAACTGCCAGGATCACCATTCCAGGTTTATTGTATTGCGGGGCAGGTTAGATATGGAGCTCAAAAAGGTTGATTTAAACTGCTAAATTGAATATCCAGCTTCAGTTTTGGTATAATCCCCGGATGAGCAAAAGAAAAACCATATTTATAATTCCCGGATACAGACAGCGTCCGGAAAATAAGGCATATAAGGACCTTGCTAAAATTGTAAAGGCTGAAGGATACAATCCAGTTCTTATTAGTATCCCCTGGAAGCAGACAACGATTTCAGAAAACTGTGAGTATTTTTTAAAACTCTTTAAAAAAATAAATGCAGATGAAAAATATATACTAGGATTTTCATTCGGTGCAATGATTGCATTTCTTGCATCAACAAAAATCAGTGTCTCAGGACTGATACTTTGTTCTTTGTCCCCATATTTTAAAGAGGACTTGTCAGAATTAGACGAAAACTGGTTATCACGAAGATTTTTCCAAACTTCAATGTGAAATTCTTGCAAAGAGGATAAGGGCAAAACAAGTTCATATGCTGTACGGAGTAAAAGAGGAAAGATTACTAAAAAAACGTGTAATAAATGCTTTTGACAGCATTCCCGGAAAGAACAAGCATTTAATTCCCGTAAAAAAAGTGTAACATAATATAGGCGATCAAAGGTATCTGGATAAAATTCATCAAATAACAAAGACTTTAAATTAATTTGAGGGTTTGTAAGGTAAAAGGAGTTGACATACCAATTAAAACTGTTGTTATATTTATATAGGTGAAGAATTATTTGACAGCAGGCGAATTTATTCATAACAAACCGAAAAACTCCGTTAAGAGTTCTCCCATCAGCCCCATGAATGATTATGTAAAAATGCATGATATGAAGGGTGCAAACAAAAATTGGTGGAATAATGTTGCTCCTATTCATGCAAATTCTAAATTTTATGACCTTGCAAGTTTTAGAAAAGGGAAAAGCAGTTTATTTTCTATAGAAAAGGAAGAAATAGATAATATTAAGGGAAAGAGACTATTGCATCTTTTGTGCCATTTTGGGATGGACAGTCTGTCATGGGCAAGAGAAGGCGCAGATGTAACAGGAGTTGACATATCGGACAGATCAATAAGGCTTGCAAGAAAACTAAGCAAAGAGACTGGTATTCCTGCAAAATTTATTTGTTCTGATATTTTTGATCTGCCGAGTGTTTTAAATAAAAAATTTGATATTATTTTTGCATCATATGGAGTGCTTTGCTGGCTGTCGAGTATAAAAAAGTGGTCTAAGACAATTAATAATTTTCTAGATACCGACGGAATGTTTTATATGGTAGAGCTGCATCCTTTTACCAATATTTTGAGTTCCGACTTTGAGATTTCTTATAAATATTTTGAAAAGGGACCATATATAGATGATTCACCTGGTACATATGCAGATTGGAACGCAAAAATTAACAGCGCTACATATTTGTGGAGTTATTCAATAAGCGATGTGGTAAATTCATTGATTTGTGAGGGGCTAAAAATAGAATTTATACATGAGTTTCCTTTCACGATGTACGATCAATTTCCGGGTCTTATGGAAAAAAACAAAAAAGGGCAATATGTATTTAAAAATAAAAAAATCCAAATTCCTCTTTTGTTTTCCCTCAAAGCGACCAAATAAAACAGACTATTTTTTCTAATTCTTACTTAAGTCTTTTATATTTATTATGAAAACTTGTATTTGCAAATGCAGAATAGCACTATGGATATAATAGTTTCTACATTCATATCGGCTCTAAATAATATAATACTTTTTATTCCTCAATTTATTAGCGGGTTCCTTATCCTTTTGATAGGATTGATTGTCGCAAATATAGCAAGAGTAATCATAGAAAAAGGCGCTGAGTTTCTTAATATAGGAAAATTGCTCAGCAGGGCACATGTAGAGGGAGAGGAGATACAAGAGCTTGGGTCAATGTAATCGCGCAGATAGTTTTCTGGTTTATCCTGCTGTCTTTTTTATTACCAACATTTGATGCATGGAAGCTTCCGGCAATAACTAGTATTTTGAACCGTTTTGTATTGTACTTGCCTAACGTGTTTGCGTCTGTTGTAATAGGATTTATAGGCATTATAATTGCAAACATTGCACATGAAGCAGTGCAAAATGCAAGTTCGGGACTGGGTAGCCGAGTACAGTCAATATTGGCCGGCCTGACCCGTTATTCAATAATTTTCTTTACGGCACTTATCGCTTTAAATCAGCTCGGAATATCTCCAAATCTTATTCAAATACTCTTAACTGGGCTTGTGGCTGTCATGGCTATTGCTATTGGGCTTGGGCTTGGGTTATCAATCGGCCTTGGAGGACGGGAAAAAGTACGTGAGACTTTGGATAGTCTGGTCGATACATCAAGTTTGACCGGAGTAAAAGGCGGAAGGGTAAGAAGAAATGAAAAGAGCAAATCCGCAAAAAATAATAGATCAGAAGATAAAGAGTCTGAAGAAATCTCCTAGTTATCGTGTTTTGTTTCCTTTAATTCAAAAATTTTGTAAGCTATATCCGTAACAGGGAATTGACCGATTTTTCTATCATAATATATAACTACCGGACGGACAGGATATGTAAAAACGGCAAGGGGCTCTTTGTTTGGGGGAATATTGTCTTTCCCAGTTATAAAAAGTGTTCCTGCTTCCGGCGTTTCATTCTTCCAGTCCACTTTTCTGAATTCATATTTTCCCACCTTGACCAACGTATTTACAAGTCCATTTTGTCTGTATACAGCATTTTTTTGATAGAAATCAGGGGGATATTTCCCATAGAATAACAGGGAGGTATAAAAGAATTCAGCGTTGTCATCAAAGATTATTTTTTTATAATTTCCTTCAATGCTCTTGATGTATCCGACAGTTTTTTGATCTTCAGAACGCCATTCTTTAGCATATTCAACAGGAAAGCGGATAAAATAAGACGTAAGGTAAAAAATGTAAGAATAAATGATAAAAGCTAAAAAGAAAATAATGATAGCTTTTTTCAGCAGTTGATTTTTAATAGACATAACAGTTTCCAAAAAGACATACATCCCGTATGCAGAAAACGCCACAAGGGGAATAACAACAATGTATGTTCTTGTGCCATTGGGGACCGATTTAATAATTGAACCTACAAAAAAAATGATGAGGAACCATAAATAGAAAAGGTAAAGATAAGAAATTTTTCTCTTGATTCCAAAATATGCGCCGATTATTATAAGAGGCAGGTCAAAGTAGTAAAACATACCAAGCCCTCCTCCGATATTTTCATTTGGATGGTCTGCCCCAACTATAAAAAAGAAGCTTGAGGAAAAGAATGATACGAGATTTTTAATATATGCCTAGCCAATCAAAAGCTCCGAATTAAAAACCGTTTTTTGAAGAACTTCCGGAAGAGAAATGAAATAACTTTTTGTGAGAAGAATATCTGCTTTTACTGCATTGCCCATGATTAGCGCGTCTTTCTGAGATGAAAAACCTGACTGGGACTGAAGAGTAAAAAAAGTAATTAGAAAGGGTAGCATTCCTGCAAAAAACAAAAGAAGAACTATGCTGATTGTTTTTCTGGATACTGAGATTATTTTTCTGTAATAAAGGGCAACAAGACTTATAAAGATTATGGGGGCGATAAGCCTGGTTACATTATAAGTATAGAGAGACAATAAAAAAGCGGTTGCCGAAAGGATAAAAAGCAAAAGATTATTTTTTCTATTTACGGCCATAATGAAAAAAAGAGTCCCGATAACAATCAGGGATGTTGCCATGTTCACTTCATATCCTGCGCGGGAAAAGAATATGTGCCATGGGTTAAGCGCTAGAAACAGACTCGTTAAAAGTGCAAGTCTTTTTCTTCCTGAAAGCTCCAGTATTAAGAAATAGAGGGCTATTACCGATAATGAACCAAATAATGCGGAGGGAAGGCGTACAGCAAAAGCATTTGCCCCGAACAATTTAATTGTCAATGCGGTTGAGTAAACATAGACAGGCAGTTTGTAGTCATCAAACGACCGGAAATACAAGGGAAGCTTCTCGCCGTATTCATCCCGTCCTGTCAGTAGGATTGAATATGCGTTATATCCAAGGGCGGTTTCATCGGCATATAGTCCCGGAGGAATATCGGACAGCTTATAAAACCGCAGAGAAAATCCGATTAAAAAAACAGCAGCTACCATTAAAACACTAAGATGATATTTTTTTATAATATTCATTAATAGTCAAAGATTATCATCTCTACATTTTCAAAAATTCAAGCAGTTTGTAAACGAGTAGCGCAGGCCAAACCAGTGCTTTTAATACTCCAAGCAGGCCTTCTACAAAAGTTTGGGCGTGCTGGACATAATAGACTGCGGCACCTATAAAAGCAAGTCCGTAGACTCCGCCTCCACTGCTTACTCCCGGCCTTTCTTTTTTGCAACATTCTTTGTTTTCAGCCATTTTTTACCTCCTTTTAATTTATTCTAGCAAATTTTACCCTTTTCCGCTGATTAATGTTGTTAGTAATTGCATATAGAAAATTCTTAGGATTTGGTATAATTTGCTTAATGGATATAAATAATAAAGTAGAGATGCTTGAAAAGCCTGAAGAGCAAGACCTCATGGATATATCTTCCCTGTTGAACCAGCTTGATCCTACAATAGTTACTCCTCCAAATAAAAAAATGATTGATGCGGTAGAGTCATCTAATAATCATATTCTTATAATCAGAAATCAGGAAAACAGGGTCATAGCTATGCTTACAATGATTACATATCCCGTGCTCGAGGGGTACAGTAAGGCGTGGATTGAGGATGTGATTGTAGATATAAAAGAACGGGGAAAAGGAATGGGTGAGGCTCTGGTTCTGAAAGCC
>JAMCVO010000086.1:1863-6685 GCA_023475715.1 Actinomycetota bacterium | reverse complement strand
ATCTTGCTTCAGGCCTTGTAACCCTGAGTGGAGATTCTGTATCGTGAATATTTACAAGAATGGGATTTTTTATATATTCCTGCGCAGAACCTTTTACAATACGACCCATTTCCATAAGAAACGGAAGCTGCCTTTTATCAATTATTGTCGTGCATCCAGGCTTGGATGAATACTTAGCCACCGTTGCGGCCCCTTTTATTGCCACCATTTTTGGTGGTACATCACTTCCATCATTTTCCTTTAGATAATGTACTGCATTACCAACAGTTATTACTTCTGGAATTCCTTCCGCAAGATGAATAAGCTTTAAAAAATCATTAGCAGTAGCATAACGATTAACTTTTAACTTGTGATCATAGTACAAGGGTGCTCCGCCACCAAAACTTGCAGCAATTTTAGGAGTGCGATTTCGAAAAGGAGTATGCCAGCTAAATGTAAGTTTACTAGGGTACTTCAACTCTGAATCCAGGTCCTTAGTTTTTGAAGTAATTCTCTCTTTTTCATCCTTCTTAGCTATTTCAATGACTTCTTCAGTCAATTTTTTTGGCATACTCGCTATTTCATTTTCAAAATCTACTTTTGCACCTTTTTTCTTTAACGCTTTAAGCAAAAACTGGTTTTCAATCTTCATGCCAGGATTTTCAAGAAGTTTAATAACACTATCATGAAACAACTCAATTTCACCATCAGAGAGTAACTTATAAAAACTAGATAGCGGTTGCATAACTAACCTTTCTGGTATAATTTTTAACAATAATTAAAAATTTATGATTCTTATTTATCATGCCTATAGTAAACAGAACCCCCATCAGCAATGATTTCCTGACCACATATGTATTCTGCCTCTTCTGAAGCCAGAAATAGTGCAATATTGGCAATATCCAATGGTTTTCCTATTCTTCCCAAGGGGATTCTTTTTGCAAGTTTTGCATTAACTTCCTGGGTGTCAGGATATCTTTTACGGAGCAATGGTGTGTCAATTATGTGGGGGGTTATTATATTTGTCCTAATACCTTTCTGCAATAATTCATATGATAAGCCTTTCATGATGCCATACTGCGAGGCTTTGGTAGCTGCATAATGAACACCGCCCCCGCTTCCTGTCATTATAGTAGCTGAACCAATAATAATTATGTTTCCTTTTTTTTGACTAAGCATCTGGTAAATCAAGCTATAGATAATATAAAATGTTCCATTTAGATTTATATCAACAGCTCTTTTCCATATTTCTATTTCTAATTCTTCTATTGCCGCTTTAGGTCCATAACCTGCAGCACAAATTATGTTATCTACCTTGTTAAATTTTGAAATTATATTATTTGATGCATATTTCACTTTTTCAAAATCTGAAACATCACAAGGAATAAAAAGGCCACTTATTTTGAATTTTTTTTCAGTATCAAAAATTACTGCATTTCCTTCTTTTTTATTTAAATCAATGATTGCAATATTGGATCCATGCCTGGCAAAAATATAGGCTATTTCTTTGCCTATCCCGCTTGCCCCTCCTGTAATTATAGTAACATTATTTGTCTGGTCTAAATTTTTAATTTTACACTCCTAAACATATTTTTAGTTTTAAACATTTCCAATAAATTTGGAAAAAGTAACTAAAAAACATTAATGCATAAACAATTTAATCATATACTTGTTTTAACGTTTTTGTGAACTTTTCAAGTATTTCATCGGCCTGTTCTTTATTTGTGATAAGTGGTGGCTTTATCTTAATGATATTCTTTCCCTGACCTGACCCTCCTACCCCAAATATTATACCGTTATCAAAGCCCTTATCTCTTATCGTTGCACAACCGTCATAATCTGGTTCCCTTGTAACAGGATTCTTAACCATATCTATTCCTATATGAAATCCAAGTACCCGGACATCACCAATCTGCGGAAATTCTTTTTTAAGATCATTTAAATTCTGCTCAATATATTTACTTACTTTTTTCACATTTTCAAATATATTATCTCTTTCAATTATTTCTATCATCTTAAGTGATGCAACCTGGGAAATCTGGTTGTTTCCAAATGTATGCAAGTCAATACCATCCATTTTTAAACCTTCCAGATCATCGGAAATAACAATGCAATTTATTGGGAAACCCGCACCCATAGATTTTCCGCAAACCATGATATCAGGAGTTATCCCATAATAATTTGCAGCACTCCACTCTCCAATTCTTCCAAATGCTGTCTGGATACAGTCCCATATTAATACCACATTGTATTTTGTACACATATCTCTGACGCCCTGTAAATAATTCTTTGAAAATATTATCTGGCCTCCGCTCGCCTGAAGTGGCTCCATTAACATGGCACAAACAGGTCCGGTTGAACCATATTTAATCTGCATTTCCAATGCTTGAATACATTTTCTGTCAATTTCGTCTGCATCATCTCTATTTATAACTTCAAAATATGGTCTATAATAATATGGTGCGGGTACTCGAATAAAATTCTGGCAAAAATGCGCGAGCTTTGAACCGCTATGATATTTTCCATATGCTAATGTAGATGTAAGAGATGCCCCATTAGTCATAAACGATGTTCCATGATAACCGCCATAAAGTGAAATAAAATTATGGGCATTAGGTCTGTTAATTATTGCAACTTTTAGTGCTGCTTCAATTGATGCTCCCCCTCCAATAGTAAACATAACTCTATTCATTTTTGGTGGAAATAATTCAACTATCTTTTTTGCAAGAAGATATCTTGGTACAGTATAAAAACCGCTATGAAAATGAACTGAAATGTCAAGTTGTTCTTTTACAGCCTGTTTTATCTCTGGATGATTATAACCTAAATGAAGTGCCCAGGACTGACTGGTACAATCAATATACTTATTTCCTTCTAAATCATAAACATATACACCTTCTCCTTTTACTAAATTTACACCTGGCGTTCCACCACCAAGCATAAGATATTTTTCATATTCTTTTATATCTTCTTTTTTAAAGTCCACAATTTTTTTTATTACTGAATCCATTTTTTATTTACTTATAATTTGAAATAAAATTCTATAGAAATGATTCTTTTTATTGACTTTATATTATCTTTTGTGATTTAATACTGATAATTTGTGATTATTTCATAGTCTTAGTTCAAAGTCAAGAATATTTATGTTATTTTTTAAGTTATTATAAAATTATATAAATTATCAGGTTCCAATATGAAAATTTTTACTGAAGAAAGACAAAATAAAATAGCAGAATTAATAAATAACCGGGGGAGAATTACTGTGCCCGAACTTGCAGATGAATTTAATATTTCAGTAATAACAATAAGAAGAGATTTAAAAGAACTAGAAAATAGAGGTGTTATAAAAAGAACACATGGAGGTGCAATAAGATATCCTAAATCTTCGCAAGAGCTTCAACTGGAAGACCAAATGGAGCTAAGAATTGAAGAAAAAAAGAGAATTGCAAAATTTGCTGTATCACTTCTTGATGATGGTGATAGTTTAATACTTGAAGCATGTACTACAAACATTTATTGTTCAGATTTCATACCTAATAATAAAAAACTTAAGATATTTAC
Organism: Actinomycetota bacterium; assembly: GCA_023475715.1. The sequence goes on along the minus strand of JAMCVO010000086.1, from coordinate 3,145 downwards.
CAATAGCCCTATAATTTTGTCAAATTTAAGAAAATTTAGCTATGAAATTGAAGTTTTTTGCTCAGGTGGTTTCTTAAAGAATGATTCCTATAGCCTTGTAGGTTACGATACAACGAATTATTTCAGTCATATAATAGCAGATAAAGCATTCGTTTCGATTGGTGGTATTAACAATGAAAATATTATAACTATAGCTTCACAAGATGAACTTGAAGTAAAAAAAAGTATAATTAAATCTGCAAAAAAAATAATCGCACTCAGTGATTCATCAAAGTTTAATTCAAATCTTTTATATAAAGTTGGATCAATTGATATTATGGATATCTTAGTTACAGATAAAGGAATCAATCCTCAACTTTTAAATAAATTCATGAAAATGGGGATCAAAGTATACGCTGTTTAATAAATTAATTTATATTTCAATTTTTAGTAAAATTAAAACTTATATATTTCTAGCAGTTTTTATATTAAGGATATAGTAAGTAACATGGTGTGATAAATCATCATTTCCTTAAATTTAAAAAGATTCTGTTCAAACTGAAAAAATAAATGCTTAAAATTAACAGCAATTTATTTTAATCTTTAACTGAAAGTTTTTGCTGATGCACGGTATGGCTTTGCTCTTACGCTTATACTTATACTTTTAATATCTCCGCAACAATATCTTTCATCTCTTCTTTTTTGCATAATCTGTTGTGGAGTATTTTCTTATTTCCGATATCTTTTAATGGTTTTGGAACCGCCAATCCCGTTAGGGTTGACAGCTTGTCCAGAAGCTGAAATTCATCCAGATTATCTTTAAAATCCTCTCTCTGTATTGCTTTCATTACACTGTGCGGAAATTTGAAGGGGCTTGCAGTGGATGCAATTATTGTTTCTGTTTTATCCTGTGTTTTTGCAAGATATTTCTTATAAACAAAATAAGCCACCGCAGTATGTGTGTCGATAAGGTACCCATGGTTTTGATAAACATCTCTAATAGATTCAACTGTCTGCTCATCTGTAGCAAAATCACTCCAGAAATCTATCAGTTTCGACCTCATGCCTTCAGTAATTTTAAAAGTTCCTGTATTTTCAAGATTTTTTATGAATTCAACAAGCTGCAAAGAGTTTTTATCACAAATGTCATAAATAAGTCTTTCAAGATTGCTTGATATTAAAATATCCATTGCAGGTGATAAGGTCAACTTAAATTGCCTTATTCTGTTATAAATACCTGTCGTTAGAAAATCGTACAGGACATTATTCTCGTTTGAAGCACAGTGTAATGAAAGCAATACAG
>JAMCVO010000086.1:0-1853 GCA_023475715.1 Actinomycetota bacterium | reverse complement strand
CGGCAAGCCCACTCCTCTTGAATAATAAGAAGCCAGTATATTTCCGAAGTTTCCTGTTGGAACTGTTATATTAATTTTCTGTTCTTCCCGGACTTCGCCCATTTCAATCATCCTGAGATATGCAGAAATGTAATAGACTATCTGGGGTATGAGTCTTCCAATATTTATTGAGTTTGCAGAAGAAAACATGTAATTATTTTTATTTAAAAGCTCATTAAAAGCCTTGTCATTGAAAATATTTTTAACACCGGTCTGCGCATCATCAAAATTGCCTTCAATTGCAACTACAAAAGTATTTTTACCGGCCTGCGTTACCATTTGTCTTTGCTGGATAAGGCTCACACCCTTATTTGGATAAAAAACTATTATTTTTGTTCCCTCAACATTGGAAAAGCTTTCGAGTGCAGCTTTCCCCGTATCTCCGCTTGTTGCAGTAAGTATGACAATTTCTTTTTCAATTCCTGTTTTTTTAACTGCAGCAGTCAGAAGATACGGCAGTAGGGATAGAGCCATGTCCTTAAACGCCGCTGTCGCTCCATGGTAAAGTTCAAGGAAGAAAACATTATCTTTTTTTACAAGCGGTGCAATTTCAGGAGTATCAAATTTCTCATCGTATGCCTTTTCGATGCAAAATCTTAGCTCATCTTCAGTAAAATCTGTCAGGAATTTTCTTATTATGAAGTAAGCAAGCTCCTTAAAAGACATTTTTAAAAGCTTTGAAAACGTAAGGTCAATTGCCGGCAATGATTCCGGCACATAAAGACCGCCATCTCCCGCAATTCCATTTACAATGGCTTTGGAAGAAAGAATTCTCTCTTTTTCACTTCTTGTGCTTTTGTAATAAAGATTTTCCATGCCGGTAAAACGCCTTTTTTAGTAAACTGAATTAATTGGGTTTCTCGAGGTCTTCGACTCTTATGATATTTAATATTTTACTTACCACGTTTAATTTCTTTATTTTTTCCATTGATTCATTAAGATTTTTATTAATGGTATTATGTGTAATAAAAATCAATCTTGCATTATCATTGGTATCTATCTGTTTCTGTATCATAGACTGAATAGAAACCTGACAATCCCCAAATACTTTTGCGATTTTTGCAAGAACACCAGGCCTGTCAATTACATCCATAAGTATATAAAACTTATTGGTTGTTTCAATAAAAGGCATTATTGCCTTACTTGTAAAACAGGTACAGCCAAATATTTTTTTCTTATGATTCCTGTCGTAATTTCGTGCTATACTTATGATATCACCTACAACAGAGCTGGCTGTAGGCTTATCCCCCGCACCTTTCCCAAAGCTCATAATTTCACCAACATAGTTCCCGTAAAAGTATACTGCATTATAATTATCTTTTATTGAGGCAAGTATATGGCTTTTAGGAATCAATGAGGGATGAACCCTTACATTGACCCTTCCTTTTTCTTCACTGCCGATTGCAAGAAGTTTGACAGCATATCCTATTTCATCTGCATACTGTATATCAAAACTTGTTATCTTATCTATCCCTTCCCTGTAAACATCGTCATAATGAATCCTGCTGTTAAATGCAATGGATGCAAGGATTGCAAGTTTGTTTGCGCTATCTTTACCCTCTATATCAGAGGCTGGATTTGCTTCGGCATAGCCAAGTTCCTGCGCCATTTTAAGAGCTTTTTCAAAACTCAGGTTCTCATCCTTCATTTTTGTAAGTATGAAATTAGTAGTTCCGTTAACAATACCTACAATTTTTGTAATGTTATTTGATGCAAGAGATGTTTTTAATGGCCCGATTATCGGTATTCCTCCTCCGACACTTGCTTCAAATAAAATATCAACGTTGTTTTTCTCTGCTTCTTCAAAAATGAAG
>JAMCVO010000530.1:3080-6757 GCA_023475715.1 Actinomycetota bacterium | reverse complement strand
ATCTTTTTAAATCCTGCATTTGCCGCCATTTTTAAAAAAAGATTTTTTCTTAAAGTGCAAAAATATGATGAATTAACAAAGAAATTTTCTATTTTATCTTCACTGCTTAACTGGGTTATCAAAAAATCCGCTCTTGTATTAATTTTATCAAATTCGAAATGCTTCATGAAAATATATTTTTTATCATCCTTGCTTAATATTTTTGGAGGATAGAATCTGTTTTTTTCGATTATCTTTGGCTCGAAATTCAAAAACTGAAAAATTGCAAGACCGCCCGCAGCAAGCTTTTTACGGGTATTTTTTAGTGCAAGCTTAACGTTCCTCCTGTTCCCAAGAATCGGAAGCGTGTTACCCAGGCAAACTATTAAGTCAAACTGCCCGGGTAATATTGTGCCAAAATTTTCAAAACCGCCTGCCACCAGCTTTATTTTGCTTGAACTTACAACAAATTTCCTTGCATAATTTATCATATCCACGGATGGATCCATGGCGGTTATACTATCGGCATAATCAGAAAAAAATTGAGCGTGCCTTCCTGTCCCACAGCCAATATCGAGCATATTGGTGATTTTTTTTTGGGCAAAAATCTTCTCAAAGAAAGCTTTTTCTTTGGATAATCTCTGCTGCCAGTTTATCTGAAGGTCATAAAGCTCCGGGGTATAATCGAAATTACTCATTTTCATTTTATCTTTCTAGATCATTAGATTATTTTATTATTTACATAATTTTACAGAAAAGGAATGTTTTTTTAATTAAGGCCAAATTTGATTCGAGAAATTATTGCCAAATTTGATTCTTCCATTTTTAACCTTTTTAATCTGATTTTATTTGATTATGTTTTATCAGTTATTCTGAATTATTTTGTCCTGCAGCTTTCTTAGCTGCAGCAGCAGTGTGTCTGAAGGAAAATCGATATCATCGTATGAAATTGGCTTGCCTTTTTTTATGCATTTTTTAAGAATGCAGCCCTGAGATAATCCTATTGGCAATAATTTCTCTTTATTTATAGTTTCGTAAAGATCTATAAGACCATAGACCATGTATCCGCCGATTCCATCAATTATTTCTCCTGGTGCCAGGTCCTTTTTTGCAACAGTTAACACATCAGAAACCAGACCGTCTGACGGAACTATCCATGATTCCCTGTCAAAATAAACTTTTGCAATTGAAAGTGGCGTTTCGATACTTGTAAGATGATAGGGTCTGTACAGGAGGTAATTTGGTCCTTCTCCCAAAGCCAGATAATTGAGAACATTCTTGATCATTTTATTTTTTGTGGAATAAACCAGGAAAACGCCGGGAGCAAGATCACCAATAGCAAAATCCACAACTCCAGTTTTATCCAGTATTCCGCCGTCTTTTTTAAGGCTGAATGTCTTTGCAAGCTCCTTGATACATGCCTTTGCTCCATGCATTCCTCTGCAGTCAGGAATAAGTCCCGTAGCATTTGAAAGGCATGCCATTTCCACCATGGACTTGGTCCCATCAACAAAGGAAGTCATCATTTTGGCACTTGAACCTTTGCTCGCAGCATAATCAGTCAGTGTAGCAGGGTTTGCTTCCATATTTAAAGGATTATTTTTGCCTTTTCCCGCACAAACAACTTCAAGGCCAAGTCCATCTGCAAAATCATAGAGTTCTTTTAGGGCAGCGGGTTCATCTCCTGCTGAAAGAGTATAAACCACACCATAGTCTTTAGCCATCTTCTTAAGTATGGGACCAACAGTAATATCTGTTTCTACATTCAAAGTAACTACATGTTTTCCGCCTGCTATTGAACTCAATGCGACAAATGCACCTATTTCCGTATATCCGGTAGCATCAACAATAATATCAATGTTTTCAATTCCAGGTAAAATTCTTACATCATCTGTGAATAAGATTTTGCCTTCTTCTAAAGCTTTTTCAATTTCAGCTTTGGTGTTTACATCAGTTTTATCGGAGATATTTAGAAGCTCATCAATTTTTGAATCCCGAATTATGGCACTTGCTTTGCCATTACCTGAAGTTCCAGCTTCAGTCTTATAAATGTTATTCCATACTTTAAATATTTCACGTTCAGTTATGCCTAAAGCTTCAATCATATCTGCAATCTTTTTCGAATCTCTATCCGCAACAGCAAGTATTTTAAATCCCTGAAGATCATTGAGGTGAGAAATTAAAGTTTTCCCCATTTGTCCTAAACCTGCAACAGCAACATTAATGGATTTACCTTTTCTGGCAAGCTCCTTAATTTTTTCATTTAAGCCCAACAATAATAAACATCCTTTTAAACATGGATAAATATGGAAAATTTAAATAGTAAGCTATCCAAATTATCTGCCAGCCAGCAGTAAGTCTTTTCCAGCCGGTTGCATTTTAGTTATTGTGCTGCAATATTTCTAAAAAATGCATTCTTTTCTGCTTCGTTATAGCCAACAGCGCTCGCTTTTCCAAAGTTCTGGGGCCATGCCGGGAAAGTCGTTACAATAATATTGCTTCTGTTTATCGAAAGCAGCGAAGGTAAAATCCTTGCAGCCTGGTCTATTGATATATTTGACCAAACAAACTGGCTCAGGAATCCAAGGAATTCACCGAGGTTCCCGGAATTAACCATTCCCCTTTTCTGAACAAGAAGATCTGCAATAAGCATGCCAGCCTGATGTTCTCTTGCAAATGCTCCACCTCCATAAAGGGTCCTGCCGTGTCTTGCCCTGGACAGAGCCAGAGCCTGTGCTCCATTTAATGTCCATATGCCCGGAGCCAAAAAGCATCCTGAAAAGCTGTCGGCAATATTTTCCTCAACCGTAGTGGTAACTCCCCCAAGAGCATTTATCAAAGGCTCAAATCCGTCAAAATCAGTTATTACGTAGAAGTCAATTTTAATACCTGTAAACTGCTCAAAAGTTCTTACGGCAAGATCATTTCCGCCAATAGCATGAGCTGAATTTATTTTCTGCTTACTATGACCTGGGATTGCTGTCCATGTATCACGAGGTATTGTTACTATGTATGCTTGATTGGTATCAAGGTTTAAATGTACAAATAAATTCTGGTCAGTTCTGCCATTTACTCTGCCGCCTGGCCTGCCCATCCCGCTGTCATCGCCCCAGATAATGAAGTTGACCTTATTTCCTGAAGCAAAACCGGAACCAGTTCCGGTTATTGCTCCGCCGCTTGTTGTGGTTGTAGTTGTAGTAGAAGCAGCTCCGGCAAATGGAAGAATCCCATATTTTGAGCAAAGATCCACAAATTCCTGGGAATGAGTAAACCCGTCAACTACCGCCTGTCTTGAAGTTTCTTTATTTAATTTTGAAACCCAGGAATTAAATCCGGTAGCATCAGGTTCCCTGTCAAAAAAAGCCTTATATAAAATAGTTACAAATGTTTCATTATTGTAATTTTTTTCAGTAAATTCCGCACTGAAAACAAATCCTTTGGCAACATCTGCGCCTGTCTTTGTACCGTCAAGTAAAGAGTCAACCCACTTGTTCAAGCCGTCCTGATCAGGCTGCCTGTCCAGACAAACCTGGTAAAAACGTGAAACAAATTGCTCGACCTGTGCACTGCTCCCTGCACTGACATATGATGGTGAAAGAAGTGCAACAAGCACCAGAACACATACAAAAACAAATATATATTTTATCTTACCTTTTATATTGCTGCCCAACCTGCTTTCCTCCTTTTATTTTTACTAT
>JAMCVO010000530.1:1633-3034 GCA_023475715.1 Actinomycetota bacterium | reverse complement strand
GCTTTTACTCGCAGGGGAAAAGCCAGCGTGTTTTTGAAATACCCATCATGGCTCTTAAAATTTTCCTTTATTGCTATCACGAAATTTTAGATGCTTCCAATTACATATCATTGGTGATCCCGAGCTTGTTTGTAATATGTATGCCAAGCCTGGTTAAAGCAAAGTCATATTTGACGGGATCCCCGGGTGAAAATTTTTTAAATGCTCTCGTTATCTCTAGAGCGGTATTGAAATCTGCCTGTTTTCGCTCAGTCAACTTATATGACAATGAAATCCTGTGCATATGCGTGTCAAGCGGGATTATAAGTTTTGATGGAGAGATCCCGCCCCAAACACCAGGATCGACCTCATCTTTTCTTATCATCCATCGCAGGTATAAATTCATTCTTTTATATGCGCACTTCCCACTTGGGATAGGAACAAGACTATTATAGCAATCGCATTCACCTGCCCGAAGCTTTTTTATAAAACTTAGAATGGAAGGCAGCATTTCTTTAGACTCATCAAAGTCCTCGATAAAGCATGAATTAATAGAGCCGTATTTTCGGAAAGTTTAAGAGCCATGATGGGTATTTTACCTATATTGAAAAGAAGGGTGGCCAATTCTTCTCCGGTGGTAAATCTATGTTTGAAGCTGGTAAACATCTTTTTCAATATCAGCTCTGATGCATCAGCAAGTGTTGACGCAGGGCTTGGAGAAAGTTTTTCCAATATTAAAGCCACACTTTTTAGAATTTGGGTAACCTTTCCATAAGCCAGAGAGGAAGCTATTAATCCCACGACTTCCCTATCCGGATTGCCTTCATAATTGTATAAAAATTCTAAAGGATCGGGATGAATATATTTTTTATCATTATATTTTTCATACAGTTCTTCAAGCTGAGCTCTGTCCATAGTTAAAGCAAACCGAGTCCCTGATGTTTTGATTTTATCTTTTCAGCCAGTTCATCAAGCAAAGCAAGATCAGAATCTTTTGGATAACCCTTTACAATTACCGGGCTGATTATTTCTGCATTCAAGCCCCCAAGCATTTCTGCAATCTGCTCAACTACTTTAGTACTCCACCCATACGAACCAATAAGCGACAAAAACTTTACTTTTGGTCTTAAAATTTTTACAAGATATGCTGCAAAAACTGCTTTTGGATGAGGCCCTATTAAAACTGTCGATGTTCCGAGTACAATAGTCGCTGCATCAACAAGAGACATTGCGAGTTCACCTATATCGGCATCAGCCAGATTAAATGGCTCAACAATGATGCCCTTTTCAATAAGTGAATCTATAAAATATTGTGCAATCTTATCTGTACTTCCATGCATTGAAATATAAGGAACGACTGCAACATTCTTCACTTCTTCTGAGGCCCAGTCATTATAACAGCTTGTGATGAAATCTTTGTTT
>JAMCVO010000530.1:0-1623 GCA_023475715.1 Actinomycetota bacterium | reverse complement strand
CTTTGTTTTCATGTAGAGGACCATGGCTTGGAGCTATAATTTCTATTTCAAGATCCTTAATTTTTTCAAGATTTTTTCTGATGCTGGTCCTGAAAGGCATCATGATCTCAGCAAAATAACGCTTTGCAGGCTTATAAATTTCCTTAACATCTTCCAAAAACAGACTGTCGGTTGCATAATGAGAACCCATAAAATCACACGTAAACAAGATCTTGTCTTCCGGAAGATATGTTACCATTGTTTCGGGCCAGTGTACCCATGGTGCAAAAATAAATCTTAAAGTTTTATCCCCCAGAGAAATCTCCTCACCATCCTGGATAACAATAAATTTCTCTTCAGGTATTAAAAGTAAATCCATCAGTTCAGACTTGCATTTTGCATTTGTCACTACTTTTGCCATAGGATATGCCTTTAGAACTTTGGGAATTGACCCGGAATGATCCTGTTCCCCATGATGAGATATAATATAATCAATGCGGGCAATATTTAGATCCCTAAGATTTTTAAGAATTACCTCGGACATGGATGGATCAACTGTATCAATTAACGCTATTTTTTCACTGCCGATAATAATGTAAGAATTGTAGGTTGTACCATCAGGAAGAGGGATTAACTGATCGAAAATCTTCCTGTCTTTATCTGCCGCGCCGACATAAAAAACATTGTTTTTTATCTTTTTTTCTAACATAGGTTACCCTCCCTTTATTTAAAAAGTTAATACGCAAGTGTCACACTAATAGCCGGGGAAATAGTCTTTTTTGATCCTGTCACTTTTTATTCCTGCTTTGCTTAATTCATCTTCCATTGATTTAACCATATTGATGGGCCCGGAAATATAATAAAATTTTTCCGGGAAATCAGATACAGTATTTTTTATAAGTTCAACATTGCAGGTTTCCGGACTTATTATATATATTATTTTTAAACCCGGGTTTTTTAAAACCAGGCTCTCCAATTCTTCTTTAAATACAATATCATTGTTTCTATTGCTGTAAAATAAAAATATCTCCATTTTGCTAAGTTGTTTATTGAAATCCAAATCCAAAAGAATAGACCTGAAAGGTGTGATACCTATACCGCCGGCAATAAAAACATAGCTTTCCACAAAATCCTTTACTACAAGTTCACCCTGCGGCATTGATGCAGAAATATTCTGTCCAATTTCCATTTTTAATAATGCTTTCTTAAAGGTGCTTGAAGTATTACCGGCAAACCTTGTTGTTATCATTATGTTTTTTTCAAAAGGTGCTGACGATATTGTAAAAAATCTGCCGATGCCTCTGTCATCCGGATTATCGTGCGGCAGCGTGAAACGCATATACTGGCCTGCTTCCCATTTAACAGGAATTTGCGGTTTAAAATAAAAAGATGTTATGTCCGAAGTTTTTGGAACTTTATTGAATAAAGTAAGAATCATTAAATTGCCCTTCTAAAAATGTTACTTAGACGGATATTTTATAACAATTTCATTTTAATATCACTAGCTCAGGCAATTAGGTTAGTATCTAAAATTTCGTGATAAAAATAAATTGATAAGCCATGATGGGTATTGAGAAAACCATTTGAAGGCTTAAGCGGGCATGGTTCCTCCTCCGGGAGGGGAGCGAAGCCTGAAACTGAGCT
>JAMCVO010000121.1 GCA_023475715.1 Actinomycetota bacterium | reverse complement strand
TGAACTTGTTACTTTAATGGTAGGCCGTGATATAAAGGAAATGTATCCCAAAAGAGAAGTGCCCATAGGTGAAGTCGTCATGGAAGTTAAAAATCTAACTGCCGAGGGTTTTTCCGGTATTAGTTTTAATTTAAGAAAAGGGGAAATACTTGGGATATTTGGACTCCTTGGATCAGGAAGAACTTCTCTTGTTAAAGCATTATTTGGGGCAAACAAGATTAAAAGCGGTGAAATTTTAATTAACGCTAAAAAAGTTGATATAAAAAGTCCAAGGATGGCAAGAGATCAGAAGATAGGCCTTGTGCCCCTTGATAGAAAAGCTGAGGGTTTGGCTCTGGCTCTGGGAGTCAAGGAAAACATTACACTTGCAAATATTGAAGATCTTGGCAGGGGACTATTGATAAATAGAGCGCTTGAAAGTAAAAAAGCTAAGATGTGGGTAAATGAAATGGGCATAAAAACCCCTAACCTTGATCAACAGGTTAACAGCTTATCCGGCGGTAATCAGCAAAAGGTAGTTCTTGCAAAATGGTTAGAGAGCGGTTCAAAGATAATAATTTTAAATGAGCCAACACGCGGAATTGATGTTGGTGCCAAAATCGAGATATATAAGCTGATGCAGGATCTTTGCGAGAAGGGTGCAGCAGTGATTATGATAAGCTCAGAGTTACCTGAGATTTTATCCATTGCCGACAGGATACTTGTCATGAGTAAAGGCAGATTTAGCGCACAATATTTAAAAAAAGAAGCTACAGAAGAAAAATTGCTTCAGTCGGCTTGCATTTAATTATTTTAACTAGGAGGGAAATTAATGCCCGAAATCAAAGCTTCTTTAACGGAGCACAGAAAAAAAAATAAATTAAACAACACTGGCATACTATTTATTGTTTTAGTGGTACTGTTTGTATTATTTTCCTATGTAGGCAGACCCTTTTTCTTTTCAGTTTTAAATCTTGTTCCGATGCTTAACAACCTCTCATTTATAGGCATAGTTGCGGCAGTTCTTACCATGGTTATGGTGATGGGGGAAATTGATTTTTCAATCGGAGGAAATATCGGCCTTACCGCAGTACTTGCTGCGTTCCTTCTTTCCAAAGGCATTCCCGGCTGGCTTGTTGTTATTATTGCACTATGTGCGGGCGCTCTCATGGGTGCATTTAACGGTTTTATTGTAACAGTAGTCGGAGTCAATTCAATAATAGCTACAATCGGAACAATGTTTGTGTGGAGAGGCATAGGTTACACCTTATCTAACGGAGAATCAATGCTTGCAATGAATCCTGTTATTGACTTTCTGGGAAGAGGTTTCTTATTTAAAGTCATACCGTTTCCAATAGTATTATTTATTATTATTTTTGCCATAACCTATGTTGTAATGAATCTTTCAAAATGGGGCAGAAGAATTTATGCAATCGGAACAAACCCCATGGCGTCGTATCTGTCCGGAATTAATGTTAAAAAAGTTAAGTTCATAAATTTTCTTCTTTGCGGAGCTACTGCGTCTCTTGGAGGTTTAATTCTTACTTCTCTTTCAGCTGTCGGTATGCCTCAGCATGGTCAGGGACTTGAACTTGTAATAATTTCAGGAATTGTTCTTGGAGGCACTGCTCTTGGCGGAGGCAAAGGCCAGATACTTGGCACACTTGCAGGGATACTCATACTTAGTATCCTGTATAATTTTTTAACCATAATGAATGTCCTGTATTTCTATATTCAGATTGTGCAGGGAGCTGTTCTTATACTGGTAGTTGCAACTTATGAGATAAGGCAGTCAAGAGCCACAAAAAGAGCTTAATAGATTTTTTTCAATAATTTTTTATAACTTTGGAGGATAAATGGCAAAACCAGGAAAAAAATATTTAGGGCTTAAGAATTTTTTAAGAACTCCTGCTCCGACCTTAATAGGAATTTATATAATAATGATAATTATTTTTAGCCTTGCTAATGAAAATTTCCTCTCAATTCAGAATTTCAGAGGTATTTTTAACAATTTTGCTGTTTTTGGCGTACTTGCATCAGGAATTACTATTGTTATGCTTGCAGGAGGTTTTGATCTCTCCATAGGCTCAATTGCAGGTCTTGTTGGAATAGTGAGTGCAGTATTGATGATGGACAGGTTTGGTGTGCCTACCTCTCTTATTTTTGTTATTGCCATAGTCATAGGATGTACTATGGGCCTTATAAATGGACTAATTATTACAAAAATCGGAATAAATCCCATAATTACTACACTTGGTACCCTTGCAATAATTAGAGGAGTGTGTTATTTCTGGGCAAATTTAAACCCCAGGATTTATAATGTTTTTATCCAGAATCTGGGAAGAAAGTTTATATTTAATGCTATCCCCTATACCACAATCTATATTGCTGTTTTTTTTATCCTTCTTTCTCTTATGCTTAAATTTACAAGATTTGGAAGGGATTTATATACAATAGGGGGAAATGAGACTTTAGCAAGACTTGCCGGTATTCGTGTTGATAAGATAAAGACAATAACATATGTAATATCAGGATTTTTCTGTGCCATAGCGGGTCTTCTTTTAATTTCGCAGCTTGGTTCCGGAAGACCTGAATATGGAACCGGAGCGGAACTTGAAGTGCTTACGATTGTTGTTCTTGGCGGTGTTGCTGTCGGAGGAGGCAAAGGCAACTATCTTGGAGTATTTATTGCCCTTGTAATTATCCAGACAATTTCAAACGGAATGGTCATGATGGATGTTCCCATATTTTTAAGGCAGGTGGTAAAGGGTGCGCTGCTTGTTCTGGTAATATCAATTGATGCCTTGCGTAACAGGCGTAATCTGCAGCTTTACTGATTTAGCAAAAAAGATAAATAAAAATAAGAAAAATTTTTGGATTAATGAGTAGTATATGAAAGGAGCTAATTAATGACAGATGCAGTTCAACAGCTAAGAGATATGGTGCTGAATTTTGATATAGACCATGCCGAAGAAATAGCTAAAAAATCCATTGAAGATGGTGTTGACCCAATGGATGCAGCAAATACATTGACAGAGGCTATAAGGTATATAGGAGATAGGTACGGAAAGAGGGAACTTTTTTTGCCAGATCTTGTTTGTGCTTCGGAAGTTTTAAAAAAATCCTTTCCAATTATAAATGAGGCTTTGGAGAAAAAAGGGGGAAGCCAGGCATCACTTGGTAAAGTTGTAATCGGAACAGTTTTTGGCGATATCCATTCCATAGGTAAGGGAATGGTGGCAACTCTTTTATATGCAGCAGGATTTAAGGTCATAGACCTGGGAATCAATGTAAAAGGTGAAGATTTTCTTAAAACTGTAAAAGAAGAGGCTGCAGATATACTTGCCATGTCTGCACTACTTACCACAACTGCTATGGAACAGAAAAAAGTAATAGAAGGACTAAAACAGGCAGGCATTAGGGATAAGGTTAAAGTAATAGTTGGAGGAAGTCCTATAAACCAGGAATTTGCTGATTCAATTGGTGCTGACGGTTATGGTGCAACAGCTCCTGATAGCGTGAAAGTTGTAAAAAGATTATTGGGAATATATTAATTATTTAGAATTTAAGGAGATTGGAATGCAAAAAGGTTTTACTAGAAACTTTGAACCTATAAGAATATTAAGGGAAAACCAAGTCGAGCAGATTCATAAAACATCCCTTAATATACTTAAAGAAGCAGGATTTAAGTTTGAATCAGATAAAGCTTTAAAGCTGCTGGAGGAGAACGGATGCGAGGTTGATTATAGTACCAAAATTGCAAAAATTCCTTCAAATCTGGTTGAGGAATGCATAAGAAAAACCCCTTCCAGCTTTGTTCTGAAAGCAAGGGACCCTGAATTGAACATTTCTGTTGGGGGAAATACAATTTATTTTATGAATTCCGCGGGTGCCAGGCATACAGATATAATTACCGGAGAAGTCACCATGCCGACGCTTGAACAGAATAATATTGGCGTACTGATTTCAGATGCATTAAGTTCGGTTCATGTTTTTCCGTCCTACACACCATATTTTGAAATTGAAGGAATACCGCCGGTAATGTCCTGCCCAATAAGTTGTGCTTCAAGACATAGGTTTTCAAGCAAACCATCAAGGGGTGCTCAGCCAACTTATTCTTATATCTGGGAGACAAAGATAGCACAGTCAGTCGGAGCTCAGCTTTTTGGATGCGTCGAAGGGGCAGCGCCGCTTTCTTTAAGTGAAGATGCAATTGAAGCTGCATATGTTTACTTAAATGCCGGTTTTCCAATATACATAGCATCAGGCTCCATAATGGGAGGTTCGCATCCTATTACGGTTGCAGGTGCAAGCGCAAGTCATAATGCTGAGCTGCTTGCAATAATAGTACTTCTTCAATGCATAAAGCCTGGGTGCGGAATAATTGCAAATAATGCTGCCTTTTCTATGAATATGAAAACAGGGGATATAAGCTTTGGAACGGCTGCCAATGCGCTGCATCAAATGGCTTATAACCAAATCTGGCATGATTTATATAAGATCCCGGTTAACAATTCAGGCTCAGGATTTTCAAATTCCAAAATTATTGATTATCAACTTGGTGCAGAGAAACTGCCGCTTGCAATGTGCTCCGCATTATCAGGCGCAAACATGATTTTGCTTCATGGTGGAGTAACAGCTGAACTTGCTTACAATCCAGTTCTGGCAATAATCGACGATGATGTTGCAAATACCATCGGAAGAATTGTTGAAAGTTTTGATGTAAGTGATGCTACTATCGGTCTTGATACAATTCTGGAGGTTGGAGTCAGCCCGGGAACATTTCTTAACACAAAACAAACCAGAACTTTCTGGAAAACTGAAGATTATGCAACCCATGTATTTGACAAGCTTTCATATAAGGAATGGATTGAAGGCGGAAAAAAGACAATACTTAAGAAAGCCCAAGAAAGATATGACGAGATTATTGCTACACATAAACCTTTGCCATTGACTCAGGAGCAAGAGGTAGCAATAACGGATATATTAAATGAGGCTACGGCATTTTATAAAAAGAAAGGGTTAATATAGTTAATGAACTCACGAGAAAAATTCTTGTCTGTAATGCGTATGAAAGATGGCAATTACAGTAATGCAGAGATACCAAAAGTAGAATTTGGCTATTGGGCAGGAACAATCAGAAGATGGTTTAATCAAGGACTTCCTCAAATCTCTCCTGTTCCCAACAATTACTCTGATGGTATAGCCATAATGGCAAATAAAAATATTTATGGTGAAATGGAAAAAGCAGGTGATGTCAATGTAGGTCCTGTATTTGGACTTGATCAGTATCTTACAAAATTTCCCATAGATTACAGCCCTATGTTTAAAAAAGAGATATTAAACAAGGATGATGTAAATATCGTATATAAGGATGAATACGGTGTAACAAATAAAAGCACCATCAACATCACATCACTTCCCATGGAGCTGGATAATCCTGTAAAAGACTTGAAAACCTGGAAAAAATATAAGGAAAACTATGACTTATCAACAATAGATAAAAGACTTCCCCCCAGATGGGATGATATTGTAAGAAAGTTAAAAAACAGGGATTTTCCAATAAGGCTTGGAGGAACTAACGGCGGCTTTCTTGGATTTCCCCGCCAAATAATGGGAGTAATCCGCTATATGATGGCACTAATTGATTTACCTGAGTTAATCCATGATATAAACTCAACATTCTGCAACTTTCTTATAGCTTACTACGGCAGGATTTGCAATGATATTGATATTGACTGCATACTTATATGGGAAGATATGGCTTATAAGTCAGGTTCTTTAATATCTCCTTCTCACTACAGAGAGTTCCTAACCCCATATTACAAGAAAATGGTTAATTTTGCTAAGGAAGCAGGAGTTGACATCATAATAACAGATTCTGATGGTTATGTTGAAGATCTAATTCCTTTAATAGTTGAAACAGGAGTAACAGGAATGTATCCCTTTGAGAGAGCTGCAGGAAATGATCTTCTTCGCATAAGAGAAGCTTACCCCAATTTTCAGATAATGGGAGGATTTGATAAAAGGACTATGTTTGCATCAGGTGGAAGAGCTGAAATAGATAAAGAGCTTATGATAGTAAAAGAAATGCTTAAAAAAGGAAGATATATCCCTCATACGGATCATTTTGTTTCAGAGGATTGTACTTATGAGAACTTTACTTACTACAGGAACAGGTTAAATGAAATGATTGAGGAGTATAATAAGATTACTTAAAAACATCTCTCAGCTTTATCTTCAATCCGTCAAAAATAAAAGAGACTGCGGTCTCCTTATTTTTATAAGTTTTGCTTTGGCTTATATCATTTTGCTCAAAAAGATATATTGTAATCTCTTTATTTATTGGGTTGACTATCCAATATTCTTTTACGCCTGTAGACATATACAAATCAAGTTTTTTAATAGCATCCCTTCTTACAGCAAATTCCGATAAAATTTCAACAACCAATGCCGGAGCACCTGTATAATATCCTCTTTTATTAAGTTTTTCATCAAGGTCACAGATTACCATAAGATCTGGCTCCACTACATTGATATTTTCAGGATTCCTCTTAAGCGTTATATCATATGGTGAAAGCATCGGTTGGCATTTTTTCCCTTTAAACCAGTTATAAAAAAGCATATGTAGTTCTCCGAGTGCTTTTTGATGGTTGGTTTTTGGAGAAATCATCTGATAAAGCTCTCCGTCTATGTATTCATACCTGTCCTCGTTATTTTCCGTCAGCTTCAGAAATTCTTCGTATGAGATTTTT
>JAMCVO010000081.1 GCA_023475715.1 Actinomycetota bacterium | reverse complement strand
TGCCCAAAGCATCAAGCATGCTCATTATGTCTTCGTATTCTGAAATCTTGTAATTATTCAGATAATTCTGGTTTATATTCGATTTGCCCAGCTTTAAAACTCCGATCTTTTTACCTGCAAGATCCTCCTTGATTCTTATCTCGGAACCGCTTAAGGAAACCATCAGATATTCAAGGATATAATAGGGCCTGGAATAATCAACTATGTCTGTTTTTTCAGATTCGATCGGCACGGCAGAGATTATAAGATCCAGCTTCCCGTCAATTAAATCTTTAAATTTTGGATCCCAGGTACTGGAGATAATTTCAATTTCTTTTTTCATCCTGGAAGCTATCTCTCTGATAAGATCAATATCAAATCCTGTTATATCTCCATTCTCGATAAATTCGAAGGGAGGATAAGTTGTATCGCTGCCGGCAGTAAGAAGATTTTTGCTTTCCCGGCTGCTTTCCTGGCTGCCGTTCTGGCTATTTTCTGAAACAACTGTATCTGTATTTCCAAACCTGATGCAGCCTGTCAGTCCTGAAAGCCCTGTCAGCAGCAAAAATAACAATATGGAAATAGATACAATGATATAACTCTTGATAATATTAATAGGTTTTTTTGTAACTTTTTTTTCCATTGGTTTTTTATGCAAAATGTCCTTTCTTTAAACTCTTTCAAATGATTTCTTCAATTTCGGGGAAAAGAGTGCTTTTTGCAAAATGGTCTGCAAATGTAGGAAACACGGTCAATTCAAGATATTTTGTTTTTTCAGCAATAACTTCAGCGCTCTTTCTGATCTTTTTTGACAGCAACATCATTTTTGCACCAATTGCTGCAGCATTGCCAACCTGAATAATTTTTTTAAGTGATACGTGCGGAAACATTCCGATATTGACTACATTTTTAGGATCTATGTATGAGCCGAATGCCCCCGCTATTATGATTTTATCCAAATCTTCAAAACTGATGCCTGCGTTTTCCAGCAAAATATCTATCCCTGTTCTGATAGCACTCTTTGCAAGCTGTATTTCGACTATGTCATTCTGATTAATGGAAATTTTAGCTTCGGGGTCAAGCATGTATTGCACGGTTCCTTTTGGATCTTTGTAAATACACACGGATTCCATATTGAACCTGCCACGCCTGTTAATAATTCCCGCTTTTAAAAGCTCCGCCAAAGAATCAAGAATACCGGAACCACAGATACCGACGGGTTTTTTGTCGTTTATTGTCTGAATTTCGGGAATACAGGTTTTTGGGTTTATAATTACCCGCTCAATAGCACCGGGTGCCGCTCTCATTCCAAATCTTATATGGGCTCCTTCAAAAGCAGGTCCTGATGCAGTTGAAACACTTTCAAGGCCTTTATGACTTTTTAAAACAATTTCAGTATTTGTACCAATATCAATACCAAGATAATTACCTTTCATTTCTGAAATATTTGTTGCAGTTATCATCGCAATATGATCTGAACCAACAAACCCTGCAATCGGCGGCGGCAGATAAATATAACCGCCTGCCGCAATACCTATGCCAAGCTCTCTTGCTTTTATGTCTAATGGTTTATCGGTTAATGAAACAAAGGGGGAAAGTCCCAGCTGTCTTACAGATAGGCCCAAAAAGAGATGATGCATTGCGGTATTGCCAACAAGCACAATCTCGAGTATTTCACCTGCGCCCAAATTATTATTTTCTGCAAGCTCACCAATAGTCTTGTTAATTTGTTCGATAACTACACTCTGTATTTTTTGCTGGTTTTCAGCACTCTGCATGGCAAAATTGATCCTGCTCATGACATCTTCGCCAAAGCTTATCTGCGGATTCATTGCACCTTTTTTATCAATGGTTTTTCCTGAAAGAAGGTCAACAAGCAAAACTGCAATCTTTGTTGTTCCCAGATCTATCGCTGCACCAAAATTTCTATCAGCCTTATTGCCGCCTTCTATCAGGATAATTTCGGCATCCCTGACAGAAACAGTAGCTTTCCAGGAATTCTCTCTCAACACTGCAGGCATTTCGTGCAGTACTTTAAAATCAATTGCTTTAATATCGAGTCCATATTTATCATATAGTGACTTTTTTATACGGTTAAAATCCGATTCCATATCAGAAAGGGTTGGACTCGAAAGTTCAATATAATATTTCCTGCATGGCGGATCCGGTTCAAATTCTGTTTCAACACCGGTAACTTGCAGTTTTTGTTCCTCCGTAAGTGAAGATGCAGGTATATAAATTGTGGTATTTTTATCAAAAGTCTGCTGGCATGCAAGTCTGACGCCACGCTCAATTTCATCATTGGTGAGTACTTTTTGTTCCCGCTCAGTGGGAGCATTTCCGGATTTATCCAATAGTATGATCCTGCATTTTCCGCATGTTCCCTTTCCTCCGCAAACAGATTTTATTCCTATACCTGCTCCCCTTATAGCATTCAAACCGTTTTCAGGCGCGTCAAGAAAAATTCTTTTTCCAATAGGCTCTATGTCTATTTTAATTTTATTTTTTTCCATTATTAGTAATAATTATTTTTTTATTTTTATAACAGTTATCCTTATTTTAGGAAATTACGTGTAACTTGCTTATCTATATTTCTTATTTATGGCTATTTCTTATGCTTCTGTATTTCACTTTTTATAAAGTTCTCAAAATCAGGGCTGGTTCTCATAAGATTTGCAAGCTCGCTGTCCAGGTCGGAAGGTTTGATTTTACCAATCCAGCCTTCGTCATAACAAGATTGGTTTATAAGCTCGGGCGAATCCTCAAGTTCATCATTTGCATCAATGATTTCTCCGGAAACAGGAGCAAAAACCTTGCCAACCCACTTGCCTGACTCAAGTGAAGAAAATGACTGACCCTGCTGAACTTTTGTACCTTTGACTGGCAGTTCTATAAATACAACCTCTCCTGCCAGTTTCTGAAAGAAATCGGTAGCCCCAAAAAGAATATTACCGTCAGCCTCTTTCTTTGCCCAGAAATGATTTTTTTCATAATATAAATCATCGGGAAAATTATAGCTTTCGATTCGCATGATTTACCTCCTTGGTTTATTTGAAATTTGTTGATTTTTTATATAAGTTTAAAATTAAAATATCAAAAACTATCAGCTTTTGGTCTCATCAAGCATACTTTGCAAAACCAGTTCTGAAACATCCATTACCTTAATCTTGTAATCTATTTCGCCTTTCTTCTTCTTTAAAGCAGTACTGATTGTTCTTTCGCACTGCTGGCATGATGATATCACTATTTCTGCTCCGGTGCTTATAATTTCCGAAGCTTTGGCTTCTGCAATTTTTGAAGACAGTATCGGATTTAAATCAGCCTTATTGCCGCCTCCGCCACAGCAATTTGCGGTAAGCCCTATGGATGGAAGTTCGATAAAATCAATGCCTTCAATGCTTTTTATAACTTCTCTCGGCTCTTCGATAATACCCGAATTTCTTCCTAGATCGCAAGGGTCATGATAAGTGACTTTGGCATTTACGGCATTTAGTTTTATTTTCCCTTCTTTTATAAGCTTATATAAATATTCGGATATATGCATTATCTCAAAATCTATTTTTTCGTTTGCTACCTTC
Organism: Actinomycetota bacterium; assembly: GCA_023475715.1. The sequence continues at coordinate 3,190 of JAMCVO010000081.1, read as the reverse complement.
GGATAATCATGTTTCCAGATATGATAACAGGATGGACAGGAAGCAACCAGCAGTTTTGCTTTTTTCTTCTTCACTTCTCTTATATTGTGATCCGCAAGCCTTATGATTTCGTCTTTCATTCCGGAGCTGTACAGGGGAAAACCGCAGCACCATTCATTTTCACCAAGCAAGGTAAAATCCACTTCCGCTCTTTTAAAGATTTGTGTTATCGAGCGTGGGATGGGAAAGGAACGTGGTGAAAATGAGGATACACAGCCGACAAAGTATACAACATCTGCAGTTTCCTTAAGAAAGTCTTCAACCTTTGCATCAGGCTGCTGCATTACCCAATCAAGTCTTCCCTGATTGGTATCGAATGTAATGTTATATGCTTTTTCTATTTTATCTTTCAGATAGTCCAAAATTTCAGGATATTTTTTACTTTCAACAAGATCGCTTCTCACTGCCTTGAAAAGCTCATCAATTTTTACACCGCTTGGGCATTCCTTTGTACAGTAATTACAAAGTGTACATGTATAAATTTTTTTGGAAAGTTTTTCGGAAATGGGGATCTTATCATTTGCAGCGGCTTCTATAAGACTTAACTTACCCCTTGGCGCAACTCCTTCATCCAGGGTTTGCTTATATACCGGGCAAACTGCCAGGCAGGCACCGCACCTGCTACAGCTGAATAACTCATCCTCTTTTTCTGAAATTCTATTTCTTGACATCTTTTATTTTCCTAGGATTCTTTTTCCATAATTAATTTTTCTATATTAATTTTTTTATGATTAAAGCTTTTAAAAAATATTAGTTCATTATTAATCCATAAACAATTTCCCGGGATTTAAGATATTGTTTGGATCAAGCGCCTGTTTTATTTTTTTCATAAGCTTGTAAACTTCATCTGAAATTTCAAGCTTTAAAAATCTTGCTTTTGTAAGACCTATCCCATGCTCTCCCGATAGAGTGCCGTCAAGTTTAACGGTTTCGATAAAAATTTCTTCAATTGCCTTCTCGACCTTTTTTGCTTCTTCCTTATCTCTAAGGTCCGTAAGTATTGTCGGGTGAAGATTTCCGTCACCTGCATGCCCGAAAGTACCTATCATAATGCCATATTTTTTTGCGATGTTGTTCACTGCTTCTACAAGCTCCACAATCCTGCTTCTAGGAACTGTTGCATCTTCAAGTATGGTTGATGGTTTTATTCTGGCAAGTGAAGAAAGCGCAGCTCTTCTTGCCGACCATAGAACATCTCTTTCCTTTTGGTCCGTTGCCAATTTGCAGGATAGGGCATTGTTTTGCGTACATACTTTTTTTATGACTTCAGCTTCAATATCGACTGAGCCCTGCTGACCGTCCACTTCAATTAAAAGCATCGCGCCAACATTTCTGTTTAGCCCGATTTTAAGGTAATCCTCAATCGCATTTATTGTAACATTGTCAACAAGTTCAAGTGTTGCAGTGATTACTCCTTCAGCTACAATATCTCTTACTGTCTTTGCGGCTTCTGTTAGATTATTAAAAAGGGCAAGCAGGCTTGCTCTTGCAGGTGGAACCGGCAGCAAGCCCAATATTGCTTTAGTTACCACTCCCAGTGTGCCTTCGGATCCCACGATCAGATCAACAAGATTATATCCCGTAACGCTCTTAACGGTCCTGGTGCCGATATTGATGATCTCACCCGTTGGCAGGACGACTTCCATTGAATTTACATAATCCTTGGTTACGCCATATTTCAAACCTCTCAGTCCGCCCGCATTTTCGGCAATATTTCCTCCAATTGTGGAAGTTTTCATGCTTCCCGGGTCGGGAGGATAAAACAGCTTGTATTTTGATGCAGCTTTATCTACATCGACAGTAACAGCTCCGGCTTCGGCTTCTACAAGCAAATCTATCGGATTGACATCATAGATCTTATTCATTTCGATTAGAACCAGCAAAATCCCCCCATTTACTGCAAGACATCCACCGCTGAGTCCTGTTGCCGCTCCTCTTGGGGTTACTGGTATTTTATATTCGTTTGCAAACTTAAGTATGCTGCTGATCTGCTGACTGTCTTTTACCTTTATAATTACATCAGGCAGATACTGGAGCCTTGTGGAATCAAAGCCAAAGCATATTTTATCTTCAATATCCGTTATTACACTATCCTGGCCCGCGATTTCTTCCAAATATTTTATGTGTTCTTCTTTCATCTTACGTGTTTATCTTTCGTTGCATATTATTATCTTTTACTCTACAAATCCTCAAATCTTAAATAACTGTTCTATTTTAATAAATTTGCATCATGAAAAGCAATAAAAAATAATGGAAAGTTAGCATTTAAAATTTCGAGATAAAAAATAAATTGATAAGCCATGATGGGTATTTCAAAAACACGCAGGCTTTTCCCCGGTGAGTAAAAGCCAGCTCAGTTTCAGGCTTCGCTCCCCTCCCGGAGGAGGAACCATGCCCGCTTAAGCCTTCAAATGGTTTTCTCAATACCCATCATGGCTTTTAAAATTTTCCTTTATTGCTATCATGAAATTTTAGATGCTTCCTAATGGAAAATATATAAAATAGAAACTCAAAAAAATAATAAGGGCAAAAACATAACTAGACTTTAACCGGTATTGCATAAGGACCTTCAGGAATTATGCTTATCTTTGCATCCCTGCCATATTTGCCAAAGCCGATTTTAATTGCTTCCTCAACCGAATTGACAATTTTTAAAGTTGAAGGCGGTATCTTAAAACTGTTTGCAAGCATGCAGTCGCTGTATAAATAAATATCAGCCTTTTCTCTGGCTTTAACGAGTTCCTCAAATTCCCACTGGTCTATTTTAAAATAATCTTTTCTTTTTATTTTTTTCATGAATTCATCGTGATCTGTTTCCTGCTCGATAATCTCTACAAACTCGGTGCTTCCTATTTTTTCTTTGCACTGGGACGCAACTATTATCATGCCGCCTTTTTTAACTGCGGGCATTGCGCCAACCATCCCTTTAACAGTCTGATACAATGTCGCATCCAGCGGCAGCCCCCCGCCGGTTGTCAGAACAATATCGGCTTCCTGACTTATCCTGCAGCAGCTTGCATCCCTACAGAATTTTGCTCCTGCATAAAAAGCTTCTTCCAGGTCTCCGCAAAAAATTCCCGTTACTTCCTTATTTTTATTAATTGTGACATTAACAATAAAGTCCACATTTGATTTTTTTGCAATCTCGGTC
>JAMCVO010000154.1:1732-6763 GCA_023475715.1 Actinomycetota bacterium | reverse complement strand
TGGCTCTTGCAAAGCTTACCGCATCTTCTAATATCTTTTCTATCTCTGCATCAATACCTTCGATATCACTTTTGCTACAAATACTGCTACCGGTTAAATATTTACCAAATGTAAGTATGGGACACTTTAGCTGCCAGGCTTTAATCTCTTCCTGGGTTCTGTACTTGACATAATTCTGCAGCTCTTCCCCACTCCAGTGTCCTCTATAGCGGTATGTTATGGCCTCAAGAAGCGAGGGGAGGTAAAGTTTCCATTGCCTTCTCTAATCTTTTTTACCAACTCTTTAGCTTTACTGTATACTGCAAGTACATCCATACCGTCAACAGTAAAACCGCTAAAACCAAAAGCATCTGAGCGGCTGCTTAAATTTTTTAGGAGTGTTGAGTCTTTGGCTGAAGTTGTTGCAGCATACTGATTGTTTTCACATACAAACAATAAAGGAAGTTTCCAGATGGCTGCCATATTCATTGATTCAAGAACAACTCCCTGATTCATTGCACCGTCTCCAAAAAATACTGCAGTTACACTATTATTTTCCCTTAGTTTGGCCGCAAGTGCAATGCCTGTGGCAATGGAAACTTTACCTCCTACTACGCTGTCAACTCCGAAAACATCATTTTCAAAACCTGCATTTATATGCATGGAGCCGCCTTTACCCTTGTTATATCCGTCAACTTTACCCATATATTCTGCCATAAGATATTTTATCTCTGCTCCTTTTGTTATCTGGGCTGATATGGTTCTATGACTTGGGCATACTATGTCTCCTTTTATAAGGGCGCTGCATACTCCCACACCAACTGCTTCCATTCCGTTGGATGGATGAAGCGAACCTGGGATTTCACCCTTGTTCATAAGTTCTATGGTTTTCTCTTCAAACCTTCTTGTAAGCTTTAAATTTTTATAAATTTTTAAATAGAGCCCTTTGTCTATCTTAGTTTCCATAAGTTTTTCTCCTGTTTATTTGTCATCATATCAACTACCGCTTTAATTAGCTTATCCTCACCAGGAAGCACATACTTTTCAAGTGGTGGACTAAAAGGAACAGGAACATCGGGCCTTGTAATCCTAATTATTGGCTTCTTTAGGTACCCAAAGCATTCTTCGGATAAAACAGCAGACACCTCAGCCGCAAAGCCGCATGTTCTGTTTGAATCATCAAAGATAATTACCCTGCCTGTTTTTGATACAGATTTTATCAATAAGTCTTTATCTAAAGGCAGCAAGGTTCTTGGGTCAAATACTTCCAGGGAAATACCCTTTTTTTCTAAATCATTGCCTGCTTTTACTGCAAGAGGAACCAGGTGGCCTGTTGCGACTACAGTAATATCAGTCCCTTCTCTTTTAATCTGCCCTACTCCAATTGGTATTTGATAGTCTTCTTCGGGAACTTCTCCTTTGTCCGGCATCAGTTTTGATGGTAAAAATATTACTACGGGGTCATTGTCAGCTATAGCGGAGCTGATAAGTCCTTTGGCATCATAAGGCGAGGAAGGAAGAAGCACTTTCATCCCTGCATGAAGAAGATATGGATATGCGTTATCTGAATGCTGACCTGAAGTTTGGCCAATGGCGCCTGATGCAGGTATCAGTATGGTAAGAGGCACATTAACTTTTGCACCTGATATGTAATGATATTTCTGTGCCTGGTCGACTAACTGCTCAAATGCAAAAAATACAAATTCACTGATTTGATATTCAAGGATTGGCCTAAATCCCATCATAGCTGCTCCTATGGCACAGCCATGAAATGCCTGCTCGGATATCGGGGTGTCAATTACCCTTTCGGGCCCGAATTTATCAACAAAACCAATGGTAAGCCCTCTTGCACTTGCCCTTACATCTTCACCCATTATGAAAACAGACGGATCTTTTTCCATTGCAGTTTCCATTGCTTCCGATATTGCTTTAGAGTAACGAATTATTCTCATCAAATTTACCTCATACAGAATTTTATGACTCTATTAATTATTACTTTTGTTTAATTCTTAATATAACAGTACCAACTTTTAATATATCACCGTTTCTAACAAGCACTTCTTCAACAACTCCTTCTATTTCCGATTCAAGTATTGTTGCAGCCTTTTCGGTTTCCACTTCCACTATTGGATCACCAATTTTTATTATGTCTCCTGCTTTGACTTTAATATCTAAAACCTCCAGTTCAGAATCACTTTGGCCCAGTTTTGGCAGTGTAAAATCATACACTTTTATCATCCCCTCATATCTGTTTGTATCCTTTTTTACCTTAATATCTCCTTATATTCATTATCCTTTTGTGTATCCTTGTATCCTTTTATGCTTATTCCATGTCTCCCTTTTTCTTATAAAATTCCCGGGCTTCTTTTAAAACTATTTCAATCTCCGCTTCCTGTTTATCCGTAAGGGGTTTGGAAATTACATGCTCACTAAGAATTTTTCCCATTCTTCTTTTTGCATAATATATGCAGTCTTTCTTTCCATTTTTAAGCCATTCCGGGTAAGTCATCCCATCACTGCATTTTTTTACATATGTTTCTTTTTTCCACCAATCCATTGTATGCTTTTTGTCTATAAACTGGCCGGGAACAGGGCCAACTTCATGAATTAAATCCAAAGCCAATGATTCATCATTGACATCAATTCCCTGAATAAATCTTCCGATCATTCCTGCGATGTCATCATCCAAAATTGCCTGAATCGGACTATGTGTAAGCTCACAGAACATTCCTCCATGCAGGAATATGCTTGTAGCCCCGGATAACGCAGATAAAAGTGCAGGTATTACTCTTTCGGTTCCATTCTGATAGTCTATTTTTTTTGAATAGGAATAAGCGGAAGCAGTATTTCTTAAAGGTATTTTATAATCTCTCCAAATTTGGTTGAGTGCAACAGTAAAAAGTGAATTTGCAATACTTCCGCTCTCGGGTTCACCTGATCTCATATTCATTGCATTGGGAAATCCCCAGACAAATACTCTCTGATATGGTTTTTTTAATTGCACCAGCACAATCCCGGCCATTATCTCTGCATTGAACTCGGCAAGAGCTCCTGCAATACTTGCCGGTGATGTAGCGCCAAACAATGGCCCGGTATCAATACCGGATGGAAATCCATATTCTATGTTTTTAAAACCAGCCTCTACACCTTCTCTGCCAATTGATAAAGGTGAGGCCACCTGAAATGCAGGTATTGTAATTTCGCATCCTGATGCATTGGCAATCCTTGCATCAAATTCCCAGCTGTTATTTGCAAATCCCTGGCCCGTGTATTTGGTTGAATGTTTCATTATCTTTGAAAGCCGCATGGCCATTTTCATGACTTCAGGTATCCCCTGATATCCAAAATAAGGAGTATGGCCGGCAAACCAATCATGATTTTCCAGTGCATCCAGAACAATCACAGCATCTATAAATTCTTTTTCGGTTGGTATTTTATATTCCCAGGTATCCAGATCCACTGCATGCATGCTTGGAGCGCTTGTAAAATATATAGTGCTTCCGCCGCCATCAAAAATCAAATCATCTTTTGGATCTCTTGCCTTAACTCTGAAACTGCTCGGACATCTCCTCAAACACTCTTCGACCAACCCCTCCGGAAATTTCACCCGCATATTGTCATAATCAACAATACAGTCATTATCCTCCAATAACTTTAAGGCACCCTTGTGTTCGATAGTAAAACCTGTCTCCTTTAATATATCCAGAGTTGTTATGTGTATCTGTTTTACATCTTCTTTAGACAATATTTCTAAAGGAGGAAATTTCCTTTTATAACCTTTTCTTGCCATAATATTTACTCCACAGTTTATAAAAAATATTCTAAGTTAAAATATTCTAAGTTAAACATTACTTGAATTGGGGAGATCCAGCAAGAAATTTATCTCCCCAATTCTAACTACTTGTAGCAACTAGCTTTTACTTCTACAGTCCAGTGTCAAAGTTTTCAAAACCTGCTGGCGGCTTTTGATCCTTAAAGTAAGAAATATTTTCTTTAGTGATCCACGGAAGAGAAGTAATCGAATGATTTGGTGCACCAATAAATCCAATTTCTGCATCATTATTTGAAACTGATACTACATTATTGTGTATAAAATGCATTTCTGCTACAGAATAAAATACTTCCGCAATCCAGCTTTGATCCTGTGATGCCTGGATATAACCATCTTCAATTGCCTGCATGGATTCCGTATTTTTACTGCCGCCAATCACTATTTTTTCTCCAGGTCCAAAACCTAAGTCTTTAAGAGCAGTAGCAATACCAGCAGTTGCATTATCAACCAATCCTATATAAGCATCCACTTCCGGATGACTCGTGATAAAAGCAGAAGCGTTTGCAACTGCATCTTCCATTGTTGCACCTTGATCGATTTCTCCAACAAATTTTATTCCTGGATATTGTTCGAATACACTCTGGGCGCCAAGCAGCCTGGTTCTATGTACTTCCAGGTCAGGAGCTAATCCACATGCAACATTAAATGTTTCTTTTCCCATTACTTCTATTAGTTTTAATGCTTGCTGCTTTCCGAAATCAAATTGATCGGTACCTAAAATAAATGTAGTTGGCCAATCGCCTGCCGATCCATTCATGCCTACAACCATAATTCCTTTATTATAGGCATCTCTTAGAAGATTCTCTTCTCCTATATCAAGTTGAATCCACATAAGACCTGTAGGATTTTTTGCAATGGAAGCTTCCAATGCTGTGAGAGTAGCATCAGGATCCCAACCTTCAGGACCGGCAAATTTAACTCTTACATTATCCCCTCTTTCCTGCCAGAATTTTTCAGCAAGATAGCCTCCCCATAAAGCAGGTTTTAATTGGTCTAAACCCCAAATACAAGCTGGCAAAATATACAATTCTTCTTCCTGGGCAACTGTCGTTGTCTCTGCTGCAGTTGTCTCAGCAGCAGTTGTAGCTGCACTTGTAGTTGTTTCACTTGCTGTCGTTTCAGTAGTTGATGCTTCTTTGCAACCTGTTAACGAGAAAGATAAAATTAACAGCAAACTTAATGCTATAACCATTATTAAGAGTATTGGAAATGATTAAAGA
>JAMCVO010000154.1:0-1722 GCA_023475715.1 Actinomycetota bacterium | reverse complement strand
TTATCATTGTTTAATAATTTACTTTATGAATACTATGTACTAAAATTTTCCCAGGTTTGCTTAGACTATTCCCGTCAGGCCTTTTTGTTTGTTTAAGCAAACCATTTTTTCATATATCACCTCCCTTTTTATGTTTTAATTTATTTATGTCATTTATCACCTCTTTTCTTTAATAATATATTAAACTTTATACTATTTAAGCATCATAACTGATAAGTTCTGCACCGGTAATTAACTTTACAATATCATTATGCAAATCTTCGGTTCTGTCTTTATATTCCTTAAAATCGATTGCCCCTACTCTATTTCCGGTTCTTAAAACAATTACTCTATCAGCAATCTTAATAATATGTTCAATGTTATGAGTAATTATTATTATGCCATCTAAATTACTTTTTATATCTTTAATCATTTCCAATACTCTTTTTGATTCTTTTACTCCTAAGGCTGCAGTCGGTTCATCCATTATAATAATGCGTCTGCCCCAGAAAATTGCTCTGGTAATAGCCACAGCCTGCCTTTGCCCGCCTGAAAGAGTTTCAACATTTTGATCAAGTTTGGGCAGGTTTATGGATATTTTTTTTATTCCTTCAAGAGCTTCTTCTCTCATCCTTTTCTTATCCGCAAATTTTAATATTCTGGCAACTCCTCTTCCAACATATTCCCTTCCCGAAAAAATATTCCTTGTAAAATCCAGATTATTAAACAAGGCTAAATCCTGGTATATAGTCTCAATTCCCAGGTTAAATGCATCTCTGGGATTATTCATTTTTACTTCTTTCCCGTATACTTTTATTGTTCCTTCGTTAGGAGTTATGGCACCGGAAAGTATTTTTATAAGTGTTGATTTTCCCGCCCCGTTATCTCCGACAAGTCCTAATATTTCCTTCTCCTTTAATTCAAAATCCACATTTTCCAGTGCACAAACTGCACCAAATTTTTTTGAAAGTCCTTTTGCTTCTATAATATAATTATTTGTTGTCATTTTATTTTCCTGTTAAAATTATTTTTATTTTATTATTTAAGTGTTTTTCTATTCATTGTGCTATCCAAGACTACAACTATAATTAAAATCAGCCCGATTGCTACTTTATTCCATATTATATTGAGGCCAAACAAAACAAGTGCATTTTGAATAAGTGCCATTATACACAGACCCAACAAAGTTCCGGTTACAGAACCCCTGCCACCTTTTAAGCTTGCCCCTCCTAAAATTACCGCTGTTATTACCTGAAATGCCGTATCAGGAGATCCTTCGATATTGGCATTGTTAAATTTTGATGCAATAAATATGCCGGCGATGGATGCCATTGCACCTGTCAGACAGTAATTAAATAATTTAAGTCTTTTAACATTTATTCCAATTAATGATACGAAGCCTTCATCTCCCCCTAAATTATAATTATTCCTGAAAAAAACATTATTTCGAAGAAGCACATCGAAAACCAGTATCGAAAAAAATGCAAAAATAATATACATGGGAATATTTAATATTTTAAACCTGGCAATCAATGCGAATGGTTTTTGTAAATTACCGATTGAGGTTCCACCTGAAATTATAAGATGAAGGCTTCGTATCATTAAAAAACCGGAAAGGGTAACTATAAAAGGATTAATTTTAATATAGGATATTATGAAACCCATAGTACTTCCTATAAATATCCCAATTAATATTGTTATAGCTACCGCAAGAGGAATTGGTGTTCCGGCCTTTATTAATAT
>JAMCVO010000103.1:6150-6807 GCA_023475715.1 Actinomycetota bacterium | reverse complement strand
TGTCAATTATCTGATTTTTGTAGCATAAGAATTATTTTAGATTAATATAGCGCCGTAAAAAGAGAAAGGTATTTTTAAAGGGTGGAAGAATTATTAAAAATATTAAACCCGATGACAAGCACTATTTTCTGGTCAATAGTCTGCTTCCTGATATTATTTTTTATTCTCTGGAAATTTATATTTAAGCCTGTAAATAAAATGATAAATGCAAGACAGGAAGAAATCAGGAAACATCTTGATGAAGCAGACAAGCAGCGTGATGAAGCCATAAAATATCTGGATGAGCAAAAAGTACTCTTGGAACATTCTAAAAAAGAAGCTAAGGAAATTATTGAATCCGGCAGGCAGACAGCCCGGAAACTTCAGGAAGAAATTGAAGAAAAAGCTCATGAAAAGTCAAGACAGATGATTGATGAGGCACTGGAGGAAATAAAAAGAGAAAAAGATAAATCTTTAAACGAAGTCAAAAATCAGATAATTGACATAGCGATGCAGGCAACAGAAAAAGTTATTTCAAAAAGTTTGTCAGAGGAAGAACATAAAAAATTAATTGAAGAAAGTTTGCAAGAGGTAGGAAAAGCAGTTGAGCAATAATAATGACAACTTGAATAGCAGCAGTAATTCAAGAGAAATTAAAAATAAGATTATTAACAACAA
>JAMCVO010000103.1:0-6140 GCA_023475715.1 Actinomycetota bacterium | reverse complement strand
TATTATGCCCAGTGTTTTCTTGATATAGCCAAAGCAGAGAACGCAGTTGACATGTTTGAAGAAGACTTCAAGCAGTTAAAAGATGTTGTTGTTAATAATCTTGACTTAAAAAAGTTTCTAACGGATCCGTCGGTTGAAAAACCTGAAAAGATAAAAACCGCTTTTGAAATAATAAGTAATGATACTACCAATACGGTTAGGGCAGCAATGGCGACCATGATTACCATGGATGCCATAGAATCAATCGAAGCGATTTATAACAAATTTGTACTTCTTGTAAATGAATTAAAAACGCAAATCCTGGTTGAGGTCATAAGCGCCATTGAGCTTGACGAAAACCTGATGGGTGAAATCAAAAAAAGTATAGATAAAAGAACAAAACTCAATGTAAGGCTTAAAAATGTGATAGATAAAAATATCATTGGCGGCCTTTTGATTAAAATTGGAGATAAGGTAATAGACTTGAGTATTAAAAGCAAAATAAGTGATTTAAGAACCAGGCTGCACTCTTTAGAATTTGGGGGTGAAGAATTTGTCAGCAGCAATAAGGACCGATAAGATAACAGAGCTGATAAGCTCTGAGATAAATAAATATAAGAAAGAAACAAGGATTGAAGAAATCGGGACAGTGGTCGAAGCAGGTGACGGCATTGCCAGGATCACAGGTCTTTCCAGGGCTATGTCGGGAGAGATGCTTGAATTTGAAGGCGGTATTTATGGCCAGGCTCTTAATCTTGATAAAAATGAGATCGGAGCAATAATTTTAGGAGAATCAACTGAAATTGAAGAAGGTACGCAGGTAAAATGTACCGATCGGATTCTTGAGGTGCCGGTTGGGGAAGCTCTTTTGGGAAGGATTATTGACCCTCTGGGAAGACCGGTTGATAATAAAGGTCAGATAAAAACCGATGACTTCCGGCCAATTGAATACAAGGCTCCAAGTGTAATAAACAGGCAGCCTGTTAAAGAACCTCTTCAAACAGGAATTAAAGCCATTGACTCAATGATACCGATAGGAAAAGGACAGAGAGAACTTGTAATTGGTGACAGGACTACAGGTAAAACTTCAATTCTTGTAGATACCATTATAAATCAAAAGGGGAAAGATGTTTTTTGTATTTATGTAGCAATAGGTCAGAAGACTTCCAATATTGCAAGACTTGCCGAGAAGCTTGAAGAAGTCGGTGCAATGGAATATACGGTAATTGTTAATGCTCCTGCCAATGCACCTGCATCCATACAATATCTTGCTCCTTATACTGGGTGTGCAGTGGGGGAATATTTCATGTATAAAGGTCAGCATGCTCTTGTGATGTATGATGATCTTTCGAAGCACGCAGTCGCCTATAGGCAGATTTCGTTATTGTTAAGAAGACCGCCAGGCAGGGAAGCTTACCCTGGTGACATATTTTATCTGCATTCAAGACTGCTGGAACGGTCTGCAAAATTGTCAGAGGAACTTGGTGGAGGGTCTCTTACCGCAATTCCTGTTGTGGAGATCCAGGCGGGTGATCTTTCAACTTATATTCCGACAAATGTGATATCCATTACCGACGGTCAGATCTATCTTGAAACAGATTTGTTTAATGCAGGCGTAAGGCCGGCAATAAATGCCGGAATCTCTGTTTCCAGAGTTGGAGGTAATGCACAAACCAAAGCTATGAAAAAAGTAGCAGGGATGCTGAGGCTGGGTCTTGCACAATACAAAGAACTTGAAACATTTGCCAAGTTTGGAACAGAGCTTGACAAGGAAACAAGAAAACAGCTTGCAAGGGGAGAAAAAACAGTTGAAATTTTAAAGCAGAATCTGTATCAGCCCATACCCGTAGAAGACCAGGTTCTGGTTATATTTGCATTAACCAGAGGCTATCTTGACGATATTGAAATAAAAACCGTTAAACATTTTGAGCATGAGCTTATTTCTTACATGCATAATTCGAAAAAAGAAATTATGAGAGAGCTTTCAAGATTAAATGATATAACTGATGAACTGGAGAAGCTTATTTCAGAGGCTATAGAAAATTTCAGGCAAAACTTTATAAATTAATCAATCAAAAGCCATGTGGGATAAAAATGCAGGACACAAAAGCACTTAGAAGCAGAATAAAAAGTGTATCCGGGATGGGTAAAATAATAAAAGCCATGGAGATGGTTGCTTCTTCCAAGATCAGAAAAGCACAAAACAGAATCTTTGAAGCCAGACCTTTTATGGAAAAACTTGAAGACTTTATAGCTGGGCTTTCAAATTTTCCTGGTACAATGGAAAATCCTTTTATCAGAGAACATGGCTCATTTAAAAATATATTGATTTTAGGTATTACTGCTGACAGGGGACTTTGCGGTGGCTATAACACAAATATAATGAAGCTTATCAATTCAAGAATCAGAGAGCATGAATCATCTGGTAAAAAAATAAAGCTGAATATCATAGGTACTAAAGGTAAAAATCATTTTAAATACATGGGTATGCAGTTAAATGAAGTTTATGAAAACCTTTCGGATTATCCGAAATTTCTGGATGCAAGAGAAATTGCAAATGACCTTATGAGGGAATACCTTAGCAGCAACGTGGATATGGTTGAAATATGTTATACAAGATTTAAGAATGCGACGGAGCAGCAGACAGTGTCAAAGCAGGTTCTGCCAGTTCCGCTGGAACAGCTAAAGAAGGAGCAGTTACATGATTACAGGGACCAGGATAGCAAAACAGGTGAAAGCATAACAGACTTTATATTTGAGCCTTCGTCCTATGATGTATTGCTTTCATTAATTACCGAATATATTTATACAATTGTTTATAATGCGCTTCTTGAATCAACAGCAAGCGAGACGGGTGCAAGAATGACTGCAATGAGAAGCGCAAGCGATGCTTCTGACGATATGGTTAGAGATTTGACCCGAAAGTATCACAGAGCAAGACAGCAGCAGATAACTATTGAGATTGCCGAAATTGCATCAGGTGCGGAAGCTTTAAAACAATAACAAAAATTTATCTTTTTATGATTGCAGGGAGTGAGTTTCTTTTATGACTTTTGAAATTAAAAATGGTAAAAATAATGTAGGCAAAATAGTAAGCATAAGAGGTCCGGTACTTGATATCGAATTTTTACCAGGCAATCTGCCTTTTATATATAATGCTCTTATAATTAAAAGGCCTGAAAGCCAGATATCAGGCTTCAGGGAAAACATAGTGGCTGAGGTTCAGCAATCCATTGGCAAAAATCAGGTAAGAGCAGTAGCAATGTCTGCTACGACAGGTCTCAGGAGGGGCATGGAAGTAGTTGACACCGGTAGTCCCATTGAAGTCCCTGTAGGCAGTGAAACTCTGGGAAGAATATTCAATGTTCTTGGAGAAGCTATTGATATGAAAGGAGATGTCAATATTAAAAACAAACTTCCTATTCACAGGCAGGCACCTGGGATAGAAGAAATTGAACCAAGAACAGAATTATTTGAAACCGGAGTGAAAGTCATTGATCTTCTTTGCCCGTTTGTAAGAGGTGGTAAAATTGGTATGTTCGGAGGTGCTGGAGTTGGCAAAACAGTAGTAATAATGGAGCTTATCCATAATATAGCAATTGAGCATGGAGGTTTTTCTGTTTTTGCCGGTGTAGGTGAGCGTACCAGGGAAGGAAATGATTTATGGCTTGACATGAAGCAGTCAGGAGTAATTGATAAAACTGCACTTGTATTCGGACAGATGAATGAACCTCCGGGTGCAAGGCTTCGTGTAGCTTTAGCAGGTCTTACAATGGCAGAATATTTCAGGGAATATGAAGGCAGAGATATTCTGTTTTTCATTGATAATATTTTCAGATTTGTTCAGGCGGGTCAGGAAGTTTCGACACTACTCGGAAGAATGCCATCATCTGTTGGTTATCAGCCAACGCTGTCTACCGAAATGGGCGAGCTTCAGGAAAGAATTACTTCGACAAAAAGAGGTTCGATCACATCAGTTCAGGCAATTTATGTTCCTGCAGATGACTTGACAGATCCTGCTCCTGCAACGACATTTACACATCTTGATTCCACGGTTGTGCTTTCACGAGCAATATCGGAAAAAGGAATATATCCGGCAGTGGATCCTCTTGATTCGTCATCCAGGATACTGGATCCTCAGTATGTCGGAGAGGAACATTACAGAGTTGCCAGAAGCGTTCAGGAAATACTTCAAAGAAATAAGGAGCTTCAGGATATTATTGCAATACTCGGGATAGATGAGCTTACGGAAGAGGATAAGCTGATAGTCCAGAGGGCGAGAAAGGTTGAAAGGTTTCTTTCCCAGCCATTCTTTGTTGCAGAAAAGTTTACAGGCAGAAGAGGCAGATATGTCAAAATAGAAGATACTATAAGAGGGTTTAAAGAGATTGTTGAAGGGAAATACGATAGTTTTCCGGAGCAGGCTTTTTATATGAGTGGTACTATTGACGAAGTTATAGAAAGTGCTCAAAAAATGCAGTCATTGAAAGATTGAGTTAATGGAAACTGCCCACTTTGGCTCATTTTAGAGATAAGAACCAGATTCAAGAGGTTATAAGATGTCCGAAAAGAAAATAAAAGTAAGCATTGTAACTCCCGAACAAAAAGTATTTGAAGGCGAAGCGGATTATATTGGCATTCCTTCAGCCGGCGGCGGACTTGGAATTCTTCCAAATCATCTCCCGATAATATGCTTTCTCAATATAGGGATTGTAAAGATAATTAATGAAAAAGATGTAAATCTAATAGCTGTATGCAGGGGATATCTTCAATTTGTAGGAAATACGGCAAACATAATTACCGAATACGCAGTTATCACAAGCGAGGAGAATAAAGCTGAAGTATTGGATGAGCTTCATAAAAAACATAATATCAGCCATGAAATTACTGAAGAAACAAAGAAAATTGCACAAGCTACTGCTGCCCTTAAAACTCTTGGCAGATTTTAAGCCTCTTTACTATTGTTTTTATTAGTATTTACTGATAATTTAGCAATTACTTGTTTCGCTATGTCAAAAAATATAAATAAAAAGTCCGATAAGGTTTTAAAAATCCTATTTTAAATTAAACTATAATATATATAATTATAGTTTTATATTTATTATTTAAAAGTTGATGTATGAAAGACATATAATCAGCATTCGGATAAATAAGGTAAGTGGAAATTTTTAGAAAAATTCATAAGATATAGGAAAATAATGGCAAAGTTTATTGTTAAAGGTGGAAATAAGTTAAATGGTAAGGTAAAAATAAGCGGGGCTAAAAATTCTGCATTAAAAATAATGGCTGCATCAATTATGGCTGGCGGCAAAACAACCCTGAAAAATGTTCCTGCAATTGATGATGTTTTAACCATGGCAGAAGTTTTGAGCTTGCTGGGAGCAGAAGTAAATTTTGATAGTGCGAGCAATGTTCTGGAAATAAATTCCGACAATATAAAATCATTTGAAGCTCCTTATGAACTTGTAAGAAAAATGAGAGCATCTATTCTGGTAGCTGGGCCGCTTCTTTCAAGATTTGGAGAAGTCAAGGTGGCAATTCCGGGAGGATGTAATATAGGTTCGAGACAGATTGATTTGCATCTTAAAGGTTTTGAGCTGATGGGAGCTGAAAATGTAATAGAACATGGATATGTTTATTCAAAAGCATCAGCCGGAGGTATGGCCAGAAGTTCAAAAAAAAAGCTTAAAGGTGCGGAAGTAAATCTAGAATTTCCTTCAAGGGGGGCAACCGAAAACATAATAATGGCAGCCTGTCTTTCAAGCGGGAAAACCGTTATAAATAACGCGGCAAAAGAACCTGAAATCAATGATCTGGCAAATTATCTTAATAGCTGCGGGGCAAAGATAACAGGTATAGGCACCGATAGTATATCCATTGAAGGATCCGAAGAATTAAAAGGATGTGAATATGAAATAATGCCTGACAGCATCGAAGCAGGCACATTTATAATAGCAGGTGCTTTGTGCGGGAAAAAAGTTGAAATTGTAGATGCAGTGTGGGAAAACATGGGTATATTCTGCCCTAAATTAAAAGAAATCGGTATTAATATAGATAACAGGGGAGAAAGCACCATAGTAATTAAAAAATCAAAGGGAGCTTTAAAGCCTGCATACATCTCAACCCTGCCTTATCCAGGTTTTCCGACACTGCATCTACAA
>JAMCVO010000623.1 GCA_023475715.1 Actinomycetota bacterium | reverse complement strand
GCTGTTACCTCCCCAGGATCCACAGCCAAGAGTTGTTGTTGCTGCAAGTCCGTTAAAGAAACTACCGCCGTTAGATGTTGCGCAAATCTGATTTATTAAAAACCTTGACACTTTTATATTTTCTGCCGCATATTCAATGTTTTTTCTATTGTTCGAATGTATTGTTACGCTGTGGCCTTTGCCCTCAAAGTCAAGGTTAGCCTGGGCAATTGTTACAGCCTCCTTGAAATCTTTATATGTTATTATTGAGAGAACGGGACACATTTTTTCCTTGCATAAAAGATCTGCCGAGCCTACTGCTGCCGCAGTTACAACTAGTACCATTGTCTTTTCAGGTATATTAATTCCTGCAAGTCTTGCAATTGTACTTGCAGGCTGCCCTACTGCATCCTTGTTTGCAGCACCGCCAGTAAATAGGACATCTCTTAGCCTGTTTCTCTGGCTCTCATCTCTTACAATGTAGCAGAAGTTTTTCTCAAATTCATTGAGCACCTGCCCGTATTTTGCCTCCGGAACTATTACAGTCTGCTCTGCAGAGCATATTATTCCGTTATCAAAAGCACGGCCTGTGACTATTTTTGGAATTGCATCCTTAATATCGGCATCATCATCTATGATTACCTGAACATTGCCGACACCCACTCCGTATGCAGGCTTGCCGCTTGAATATGCTGCTTTTACCATGCCCATGCCGCCGGTTGCTATAATCACATCAACTTTTTTCATCAGTTCATTGGTTAGCTCAATTGTAGGCTCATCGATTATCTGGATAAGGTTAGCCGGAGTATTATATCTGGCTACTTTTGCATTAAAAAGATCCACAACATGTTTACCACATTTTTTGGCTCTTGGATGAGGTGCTATTATTACCGAGTTTCTTCCCTTAAGCGCAAACATAATATTGCACATAGGTGTAACTACAGGATTTGTGCATGGAGTTACTGCTCCTATTACACCCATTGGTTTTGCAACAAGTGCAATGCCGGTATTTTCATCATAGTCTATTATTCCTACCGATTTTTTCCCTTTTAGGCTGTGCCATAGAATTCTGGCTTTTCCCAGTTTCTTTTTTAGCTTATCCTCATAATTGCCCATCCTGGTCTCATCTACTGCCATACGGGCAAGTTCTTTGGCATTATCATATACAACTTTGGCAATTGCTTTTACTACCTGGTCAACCTGCTCCTGGGAGAATTTTTCAAACCCGGCTTGAGCCGATCTTGCTTTAACAAGCATTGAATCAACAAGCCCCAACTCTGCCATTTTTTCTCCTTTATAAAAAATTGTTTTATTATTCATAAATTATTACTGTACTAAAAAATTTTTAAATTAAAGGTTTATTTTGTTTCCGTTAAACACCCATTTTGGAGTTTTGCTCTCCAGTACATCTGCCACTCCCTGTGCAGCATGTATTGCCATTCTTCTTGCACTTTCTTTTGTAAGTGCTGCTGAATGAGGTGTCAGAATAATGTTTTCCGCTTTCAATAGCGGGTTATCTCGTTTTGGCGGTTCATCTTCAAAAACATCAATTGCTGCGCCTGAAATAATACCGTAATCCAGAGATTTGGCAAGAGCAGCTTCGTCAATAACACCACCCCTTGATGTATTTACAAGAAATGCACCGTCTTTCATTTTCTTTAAACACTCACTTCCTATTATATGATAGTTCTCTTTCGTAAATGGTATATGAATGCTGACAAAATCTGAAATTGTGAAAAGCTTATATATTGTATCAACCCTTTCAAAAGGGAAATTGTTCTGAACGTCAATGCTCAGATACGGGTCAAAAAATTTTATCTTCATGCCAAAGCTGTCGCTGCAAATTCCAGCAACCTTTCTGCCGATTTTACCAAATCCTACAAGCCCGAGAGTTTTATCTTCCAGATCCATTGGCAGGTAACTGTTCCTTATAGCAAAATTATTTGACCTCACCGCTGCATCCATCTTAAAAAGATATTTGGAGAGCGCGAGGATAAAAGCAACTGCATGTTCCGCCACACTATCTATATTTGCTTCAGGCGTATTACATACAGGAATGTTTTTCTCCGTAGCTGCCGTAACATCAATATTGTCTACGCCTGCCCCGGTACGGGCAATCACTTTCAGATGCTTTGCCGCAAATATGGTATCGCGGCTCAATTTAGTTGCCGTACGGACTATTATTGCATCAGTATCAGCAACATATTTTCTTACAACTTCGTCTTCAGGCGAAGGTGAAATAAAAATTTCGAATCCTTTTTCTTTTAGAAAGCTTACGGCATCCTTATGTATTTCCTGGGAAAGCAAAACTTTTTTCATTTAAACCAGGCCTTCTTCCTTGAAGTATTTTCTCATTTCCTCAACCTGGTCTTCAGGCAGCGGTCTTAATGGTTTCCTTGGTTCACCACCAAAATATCCGGCAATTGTTGCAGCTGCTTTTACTGCACTTACACCTCCGCTCCCGGAAACTTTTGAATTCAATTTAAATATCCTGAAATGCAGGTCGATTGCTTCTTTGACCTTGCCTTCAACAAACTTGCTATAGAGTTCACAACAGATTTCAGGAAAAGCATTTGCAAGAGATAGTATTCCGCCGGTAGCACCATACATAAGACTTGTGAGGAAGAAATTAGCAGATCCTGCAATCACATGAAAATCTGCAACTTTGCGCGTGGCAGAAAGGAATCCCATTATTCCGTCTGTAGAGCTATCTTTCATTCCAATTATATTTTTATGTGCTGCAAGCTTGCCTATAGCTTTTGGAGAAATTTTTACTCCTCCTGTAAATCCAGGTGCATTATAGATCAATACGGGAGCCTTCACATTGTCTGCAATCTCTGTGAAGTAGTCAATCAATGTTTCATCGTCGATCTGCCTTGCAAAATAGCTTGGGGTCAGAACACTGACAAAATCCACACCAAGTTTAATGGCTTCCCCGCTGAAACTTACAGTTTCTCTCGTAGATTCGCATCCGGTACC
The DNA here is from genome assembly GCA_023475715.1 of Actinomycetota bacterium. The sequence goes on along the minus strand of JAMCVO010000623.1, from coordinate 3,852 downwards.
AGCCATAATTACTTTGCCGTCTTTATTTTTAACAAATATTTCCAGCATTTTTAATTTTTCATCTATTGTCAGGCTCTTGTTTTCACCATTTGAACCCAGCGCAAGATACCCCCTGATTTTTGTCCGGTTAAATTTTTTTATATTATCAGCAAGCTTGTCATAGAGAATCTCATCATTTGCAAAAGGTGTGATTGCCGGAATAAAAACACCGCTTAATTTTTCCTTAAACATTATCTATCCTCCCTGCATTTAATTTTTTATTTAAATTTATAAGGACACCCCTGCATTATTGACAAAAATATATTTTTTATTTTTACTTCAGATAAATAAAAGACAATTCAAGATTATTCTGTAAAGCTGTAATAGTTATCCTTAGGACCCATATAAATGACATTGTTCTTGCATTTGAGGTATTCCATCAGCCCTACCACTCCTCCTTCTCTTCCAAGACCGCTTTGCTTGTTGCCGCCATAAGAGGCCTCGATTTTTGACATTACATTTGTGTTCATCCATACGATACCTGCATTCAAAGTTTCAGCACCTCTTATCAATGTCCTGTAATTTTCACTCCAGATAGTTGCACCAAGCCCGTATACCGTATCATTTGCAAGGGTGAATGCTTCATTAATATCTTCAAATGCTTGAACAACAACAACAGGTCCAAATATTTCTTGTTGAACGCATTCTAAACTATTGCATTGGAATTTATCCTCTCCTGTAATTTCCAGAACAGTTGGCCTGTAGAAAAATCCTTTATCCAGTGGTGGTCTCATTTCCCTGAATCCGCCGCAGAGAAGTTTGGCTCCATCTTTAACCGCTCTCTGAACATATCCGTCTATCTGTTTGAACTGGTTCTCATCTATAAGAGCACCCATCTGGGTGGACATGTCCATGATATCTCCCATTCTTACGGTATTGCATCTTCTTACAAGTTTGGTTACAAATTCATCATATATATCCTTGTGTATATATGCTCTTGTTGATGCACAGCATACTTCTCCCTGCATAAACACAAATCCTATAATAAGGGAATTTACTGCATCATCCACAAGACAGTCTTTGGCTGCAATAAATGGGCCCTTTCCGCCAAGCTCAAGCAAGACTTTTTTAAGATTTGTCTCTGAAGATGCTTTCAAGCACCTTCTTCCCACTTCGGTAGAACCTGTAAATGAAACCATACTTACATCTTCATTTCTTAAAATTGCTTCACCTGTTATATTTCCGGAGCCTGATACGATATTTAACACACCGGCAGGAAATCCTGCTTCCAGGAAGATTTCTCCCATCATCGAACAAGTGATTGGAGCAAGCGAAGAAGCTTTCAGGACAACTGTGTTACCAGCTGAGAGTGCAGGGCATATTGTCCTTGTAGCAATATGGAGAGGAAAATTCCATGGGATAACTGAACCAACCACCCCATAAGGTTCATAAGTTTCATAACAGAAAGCAGCCCTTCCCGGAAGCGGGATGACATTGCCTCTTATCTGCCTGCCAAGGTTTGAGAAATATTCCATTGCCCTGTAAGTATATGGCAGATCCACATTGACAGTCTCATTAAGAGGTTTCCCTACATCTTTTGCTTCCCATTCTGCAAACTCTTGCTTCTTTTCCCTGAAAATCTCTAAAGCTTTCATCATCAGGTCAGCTCTTCTGTCACCATCTATTTTTGACCATTCAGGAAAAGCTTTCTTTGCTGCCTGTACAGCTTTATCAACATCACCTGCAGAAGCAAGTGCAAGCTCTGCAAGAGGTTCACCGGTTGCAGGACAATAGGAAGTAAAATATTTACCCCCTTCCGGATCAACCCATTGATTATTGATGAACAGTTTTAGTTTTTTCATAGTACCTCCTTATTTAATAAGAAATAAATAAGAAATAAAGATTTTTAAAATTTTAGGTAATTATTACCGGTATATCCATAAGTTTGCCAAATTCTAAGATTTCAGCAGTCAGATCACCATAAATTACAGCATTGTGATGGGGTATGCCGTTATATAAAAGTGACTCTATGAAATTCATATTTCCATTGTTCATCTTTATGGTCAGATTGCTCCCCTTTATATATTCATCGTTATCAATGACTCTGCCAACCCCGGCATGAATTGTATATTTCCCCCGGACGGAATTTATTCTGGCAATTGTAGCCACTCCACTTCGCAATGAAGCAGTCTGTGAAAGTCCGCCAAAAGCTCTTTCAATCTCTGGTTTTTTATCAGACAGATTATAGGGTGCATTACCGCAATGCCAGAAAAGTATTGCATCTTTTTCTTCAATATAATTGACAAGATCTGCAAGCCATGGAGTCGTCCGGGCCATTGCATATTCCATCATAAGTGACAGAGAACCATTGACATCACATTCACATGAAGCCATAATACCTTCAGTATTCATCCTGCCATTAGCCGGACAAACGGGAGTTTTATCCTGATCTCTCAGCTCCGGCCAGCAGTCTGGTGCATAAGATTGAAGATTTCTTTCCCGGACGACTTTCTTAAGTGCCAGGTATACTTTTGATAGCCCTCTCGATTCTTCAAGATTATCCTTGTTTATATTGAATATCTTCTGCTGGGTCTGCATATCTGCATCGATTTCCTTATCAGTTATCCCTTTGATTGTATTGATGAAGGAGTACATTGATACTTTTGTTATTGTGGAGCCGAATTTTTTCTTGACTGAAAGCTCATCAAAATCAGAAATCTCAAAACCATCGGGCCGCATGCCTATTACACCGATTGTGGCCTGTTTCAGGTATGCAATAGCCCTGACGGCATTTACAAAGACCCTTACTTTTTCTTTTACCAGGGGTCTTTTTACATCACTTCCGTATACGAAACTAAATTTTTGTCCAAAATTTGCAAAAATACTGCCCTGCGGCATCACGCCGACCATGGATCCTGTAAAGTTATGCTTCTTTATTGCAAACTCCTCTATTCCCCATATAAGATAGGGAACCTCAAGATTTCTGATAATCTCGGCAGCAACTTCACCGGTATTGAAAGTACCATTATAAATGATAACCCCATCCACATTTTCTGCCTTGAAAAGCTTCCACGCAGTATTTGACATAGATCTGGAATTTACTGATGGTGAAGATTCAACCACATCCACACCCATATCCTTTTTAAGGAAATCTTTGGTGCTTGCTGCAAAACCTGTTGCAGCTTTTAAATCTTCTTCTTCGAGAAAATCAAGCGTCAAATTTACAAAACCGAATTTTAGCTTTGGAAAATTTGTACTCACAATTCCTCCTTTAATACGAATTGCAAATAATAATTTTTCTTATTACCATAAAGAATATCCTCCGTCAGCAATTATAGAACTTCCTGTAAAATAGGTTGCTGCCCGTGATGCCAGGAATACAATAATGCCCTTTAATTCTGAGGGATCCGGAATCCTTTTTTGAGCACTTATATCAATCCATTTTTTAAGCATTTCAGGGTCAGCTTCCCTAAGTAATGGCGTCATTATATATCCAGGACACAATACATTTACTCTGACATTGTAAGGAGCCCATTCAACCGCAAGTGACTTTGTCAGATGAACAACAGCAGCTTTTGAAGTATTATAATGGCACTGTTTTTGCGGAACATTGACAATATAAGCAGACATGGAAGAAATATTTATAATACTACCTTTTTTCTGTTTTATCATTTCTTTGCCAGCCCATTTACAGCATAAAAAGACTCCATTTAAATTCACCTCCATGAGTTTCTGCCATGTTGAAAATTCCATTTCTTCGGCAGCCACCCAGCTAACGATACCAGCATTGCAAACCAGTATATCTATCTTGCCAAACTCATCTGCAACTTTTTTTACCATTCTTTTAACATCTGCTTCTTTGCTTACGTCACC
>JAMCVO010000772.1 GCA_023475715.1 Actinomycetota bacterium | reverse complement strand
ATAACTTTTGGACTTTTCTGACCTACAAAATTCCAGTGAAAAGGAAATAACTCCAAATCGTCAACACCGTTAATACAATTTTTCATCCATGCTACAGGTATACCCGATTCAACTTCAAAAAGGCTTATAAAAAAAAGAGTGCCTTGGATGAAGCAGAATTCAATTCTATTATTTCTCAGTTTATGAAAAGTTAAAAAATGAAAACATTTTTTTAATATTTATAATTCTAAAGAAAATTTTAGCAAGATAGTATGGAAAATTTAAATGGTGTTGCTCTATATAAATTCCTTGAAGAAAAAAGTGCAACAGTTAGAAAAGAAAGCTTGAGAATGATGGCTTCAGGAGGGATGGGTCATCCTGGAGGTTCATTGTCTGAAATTGAAATTGTAGTTTCTCTCTATTATCGCATAATGCGGATTAATCCCAAAATACCATATTGGGAGGATCGTGATAGATTTATATTATCAAAAGCGCATAGTTCATATCCGGTATATATCGTTTTAGCAGAATTAGGATATTATGATAAAAATGAAATTAACAATTATGGTAAGATCGGGAGTATTTTACAAAGCCATCTTGATATGAATAAAACTCCTGGATTAGATAATTCCGGTGGTTCATTAGGACAGGGATTATCGTTTGCTTGTGGTATTGCGCTTGGTGCAAAATATCTTAAGAAAAATTTTACGACATATTGTCTTATTGGTGATGGTGAAACTAACGAAGGTCAGATATGGGAAGCAGCTATGAGTGCCTCTCAATATAAGTTAGATAATTTAATTGCGATTATTGATTATAATAAAGTACAGGGTAAGGGTTACTGTTATGAAATAATGAATATAGAACCTATTAAAGAAAAATGGGAATCTTTTAATTGGCTCGTAAAAGAAATAAATGGCCATGACTTTAAAGAAATTATAGAAACAATTGATGAAGCAAAATATAAGAATAAAATTGGTAAACCCACTATGATAATTGCTCACACTATTAAGGGAAAAGGCGTGCCTTGGATGGAGTTTAATTGTGAATGGCATTCAAAACCACCAAACTATGATGAGGCAAATAGAGCATGTATAGAAATTGATAAAAATTAAACAATTAATATGGAATTAAGGGAAGTTTTTGGTAAAGAACTAGTAGAAATCGGAAAAAAATTTGAAAAAGTCATAGTTTTGGATGCTGACTTAAAGACTTCAATTAAGACTGATTATTTTGAAGAAGTATTTCCAAAAAGATTTTTCCAATTAGGAATTGCAGAGCAAAATATGATCGGGATGGCAGCAGGACTTTCAACTTTAGGTTTGGTGCCTTTTGCTTGCAGTTTTGCGACTTTTGTCACAAAACGGGTATATGACCAATTAAGCATATCTATAGCATATCCCAATCTAAATGTAAAGATTGCAGGTTGCTATGCTGGTATTATGGTAGGAAAAGCGGGGGCTACTCATCAATCAATTGAGGATATTGCTCTAATGAGAGTTATGCCAAACATGAAGGTAATTACAGCTTGTGACCAATATGAATTAAGAAGTATTTTGAATGAAGCCGCAAGTATTAAGGGACCTGTTTATTTAAGAATATTAAAACCAAAAGTGTCAGATATTTTTGATTCAAGCTATAAGTTTAAATGGGGAAAAACTGTTAAAATAGCAGATGGAAAAGATATAACTATCTTTTCATCAGGCTATACAACACATATAGCAATTGCAGCTTCAAAAATATTAATGAATGAAAATATTTTTCCTGAGCTTATTCATGTTCCATCAATTAAACCTCTGGATGATAATGAAGTTATTGATTCAGTAAAAAAGACTGGTTGTGCGATATCAATAGAAGATCATTCAATTTTTGGTGGCCTTGGAGGTCTCGTTGCAGAAATATTATCGCAAAACTACCCGGTGAAACTGAAGATTATGGGTTTAAATGATGAATTCAGCGAGGCGGCACCTGATTATGAATTATTTAAACGGCACGGAATTTCAGAAGAAGATTTAGTTCAAAATTGCAAAAAAGTAATTAAAGGGAAATAAAAATTACATATGGAGGTTAAGATGAAAGTAAAATTAGTATTTGAAGATGACATACCTGGTTTAGACTTACCGGGAAGGACAAGCAAAGTATTAATTGGTCCAGAGACAGTAAGCAGTAAGAATCTCTCTTTTGGAATAACAACTGTAAAACCTAAAACAACTATGCAACCACATACTCATGATATACAGGAAGAAATTATTTATATAATAGAAGGTGAGGGTGAAGTAATAACAAAAACTTCACGAGAAAAAATTCATCCTGGTATAGCTATATATATTTCTTCTGGAATTGAGCATACTATTGCTAATAATTCAGATCAAACTATGAAATTCTCATTTTCTTTTTCACCCCCTGTTAAACTGGGTTCTTATAATAATAAATAAATTATTAAAAGGAGGTTCATTGAGACTACGTGGAGCAGAATTATTAGTAAAATCTCTTGAAGAACATGATGTAGAATACATTTTTGGAATACCAGGTCACGGCAATATGGAAATTCTAGATGCTTTGTATGATTCCAATATAAAATTTATTTTAACAAGACATGAACAAGGAGCTGCACATATTGCAGACGGGTATTCTAGAATAAGTGGTAAGGTTGGAGTATGCTGTTCTTCAGTTGGTCCAGGAGCTGCAAATATGATTGAAGCAGTAGCTGTTGCCAATGCAGCTTCCAGCTCAGTGCTTATGATTAATGGAGGAATAATTAGTAAAATGTCTGGCAAGGGTCAGCTTCAAGAAACTTCGAGAAGTGATTCTACAGATACAGATCAACAATACATACAAGCATTATCCTCATTTACAAAAAGATATTGGCAGATAAATAACAATTATTTAATTCCAAATATAATAGATAAGGCATTTTATATTTCAAGAATTTCCAGACCAGGCAGTTGTGCTATAGAATATCCATGGGATCTGCAGGCAGAATATTTAGAAATTGATGAAAAAAATTACAAAAATAGATTTAAAAGGATAGTTGACAATAGAATTTTACCCAATGGTAATATAATTAACAAAGCCTCAAAATTATTAGCCAATGCAAAATTTCCTTTAATACTTGCTGGTAATGGTGCTGTTATTTCTAATGCATGGGAAGAAGTACTAAAGTTGGCAGAAACGTTAAATGCTCCCGTTGCTACAACTTTTATGTCAAAAGGAATAATTCCAGAAGATAATAAGCTATCACTTGGTATGGTAGGTTGGTTGGGACATCCAGCAGCTCATAAGTACATCAGAGATTATGCGGATTATATTCTAGCGGTTGGTGTGAGCTTTTCAGATGAATCGACATCTTGGTGGACTGAAGGCTATCCTTTTGTAAAAGAGAATAAATTTATCTATATTGACATTGAACCAAAGGAATTAGGAAAAAATTATCCTGCTGAATTATCAATGTGGGGTGATGCCAGAGAGACTTTGAATGCAATTATTTTAAAATTATATTCTAAAAATAATATAAATAATAAAAATAACCGATTGGCTTTAATAAAGGAAATTAAAGAAGAAAATACTTTAAAAGCGGAGTTTTATAATAATATTAAAGAGAATTCTAATGGAATGCAAGGTATGGTTGTTTCCAAGGTTTTAAGGGAAATATTGCCAAAAAATAATTTATTAATTGCTGTAGACACAGGTTTTCATGCTCATTTTTTTTCTGCTTTTTTTGAAACTTACGAGCCTAATACTTTATTAAATCCTGGCAGCTGGACACCCATGGGATGGAGTCCAGCAGCTATTATTGGAGCAAAGCTTGCAGCTCCAAATAAGACTTGTATTTCTATTTCTGGAGATGGTGGGTTTTATATGATGTGCCAGGAAATAGCAACAGCTGTAGAATATGAAACGCCTGTTATTTGGATTATTTTTAATAATCGGTCTTTAGGAGTTTCATCCTGATTGCTCCTAAAGACCGATTATAATGGAAGAATAATAGGTACAGAATTTAAGATTAGATCAGATTTTGCTTTATTGGGTAAGTCTTTAGGAGCAGAGGGAGTAACGGTAAAGGAAGTAAAAGACTTAAAAGATGCGATTGATTATGCAATAAATCTTAAAAAACCAATTGTATTAGATTTTATTATAGACATAAATTCTGTATCTCCACCAACTGCTGGATTTTGGGCGAGTCCATTTAGAAGTTTGCAGGAGCCAATTTTGAGAAGAAAATAAAAACAATTTTAAATATATTATTATTTTGAGGGGAATGCATGACTAAGGATGAAACTACTAAAGAACTTGAAAGAACAGTAAAAGAATATGATATTGATAATGTCGAACTGATAGTAAATAGTGCAATTAAGCAGGGCATTGATCCTATTGAGTGTTTTAACTCTTTTGTAAAAAGTATAGCAAGTATAGGTGAAGCTTTTGGGAAAGGTGAATTATATCTTCCAGATTTAATCGCAGCCTCAGATGTTGTAAAGAAAGCAATGCCTCTAATTAAGGCTGAATTGGATAAAAAAGGTGAAAAAATCCAATCTAAAGGAAGAATTGTAATTGGAACAGTTGCGGGAGATATACATAATATTGGAAAAGATATGGTTTCAACTTTATTATATTCATCTGGTTATGAAGTAATTGATTTAGGTGTCGATGTAAACAAGGAAAGATTTATAGATGCAATTGAATCAAGTAAAGCTGAAATTTTAGCAATGTCAGCATTGTTGACAACAACAATTACGGAGTTAAAAAAAGTTATTGAAGCACTTAAGGAAAAAGGAATAAGAGACAAGATAAAGGTAATGATTGGAGGTGCTCCTGTAAATCAAGACTTTGCTGATAATATAGGGGCAGATGGATATGGAGCAACAGCATCTAATGCCGTAGAATTAGCAAAAAAATTCTTAAGATAAATATATTCATAATTTTCGCTTAAAAAGTATTGAATTTCATTTTAGGAGGGTTGGTATGTCATTACAAGGATTTCAGAGAAATTTTAAGCCTTTGGAGATTTTAATACAAGAGCAAGTTGACTCAATACACAGAGGTACTATGGCTGTTCTTCAGCAAACTGGCATAAAATTTGATCATAAAAAAGCTTTAAAATTATTTGAAGATAATGATTGTATTGTTGACTATGACACAATGGTTGTAAAATTTCCACCCAGTCTCATAGAAGATTGTCTAAATAAAACTCCTAAAATATTTTGTTTTAGGTCAAGAAATATAAAAAATAATTTAATTATTGGTGGTAATACTACATATTTTGCTTCAACTCCGGGGATGAATACAGTTGATTTGGATACTTGGAAAGCAAAAAAAGCTACGAGACAGGAGACCATTGATGCACTGAAAGTATTAGACACATTGGATTATTGTCACTTCATATCACCCTATACACCTTATTTTGGATTTGAAGGTGTTCCTGAAGTAATGGCTATTCCAGAATTAATGGTGCTTAAGGCATTATATACTACAAAGTGTCATATGGAAGGTTATGCAAAAGATTGTGAAATTTTTAATATAAGGATTGCACAAGCAATTGGTTCTGAATATCAGGGCATGATGGAGGTTTCCCCACCTTTAATGTTTGAAAAAGAAGCAATAGAATCTGTTTATAGGCATACAGAAGCTGGTTTTCCTATACATATATCACCAGGAAGTGTAATGGGTGCAACATCGCCTGCAACAATTGCTGGAACGATGGTGATAGCAAATGCTGAAATAATTGCTGGTAATGTTTTATGTCAGCTATTAAAACCAGGGACAAGAGTAATTGTTAATAATTTTATATTTCCACAAAACATGGTAACTGGTTCACCTTTTTTTGGAAATATTGGAATTTCAATACAACTATCTGCATTTTGTCAGATTTGGAGAAAATATAATATACCTTGTCAAGCGAGTTCGGGTTCATTTACTAATTCTAAGGGTATTGATTTTCAAGCTGGATATGAAAAAACTATGTTTGCATTAATAGCAGCACTTTCCGGTGCACATATGATTCAATTTCATGGAGGAATGCATGCTGAAATAACTGCTCATCCTGTTCAGGAAATACTTGATGATGATATTGCGGGTATGATTGGTAGATTTCTAGAGGGTATAGTGGTTAATCATGAAACGCTGGCAATAGACTTGATCAATGAAGTTGGACCTATTCCTGGATTTTATTTAGGAAAAAAGCACACAAGAGATTGGTGGAGAAAAGAACAGTTTATACCTAAAGCAGCCGATATCTTTTCTTATTCGGAGTGGGATAAGTTAAATAAGAAAAGTTGTATAACTTATGCTAAAGAAAGATTTGATGAAATAGTTGCAAATTATAAACAATTTCCTTTAACATCTTCACAGGAAAGTGAAGTTGAAAAAATATTGCAGGAAGCCAAGCAATATTATAAGAATAAAGGTCTACTATAAATTATATATGGAAAGATTAAGAAATTACCGGCAGAGACTATCCCGCAAATTGAAGCTGAGATCTTAGATAATGTTTTTAAAATACACGATATTTCAACCAACAGTCTTCTTTTTGATACTACCAGCTTTTTTACATACATTGACTCCACCAACACAAAATCAAGCATTGCCAAGAGAGGCGAAAACAAGCAAAAAAGGGGTGATCTTAGACAAATAGGGCTTGCCTTGGTTGTCAGTAAAGAGGATATGATACCCATGTTTCATCTTGCATATGAGGGTAATCTAAATGACACAAAAGTATTTGGCAAAGTTATAGAAAAAAGAATAAAGCGTTTAGGGCTTAAGCCCTCAAAGCACACCATTGTCTTTGACAGAGAAAATAACTCCAAGGCCAATTTAAAAATATTATCTAAGATCTCAGCTT
>JAMCVO010000541.1 GCA_023475715.1 Actinomycetota bacterium | reverse complement strand
AATTATTTTTTATTTATTAAATTATTTGAATTATATATAAAAGATTAAAAAAGTATAATAATTTTTTGAAAAACCTATTGATTTTTTTTATGTAAGTGCTAACATCTGCTTACGGGGTAAGCTAAATTAGGCGTCCAGCTACAAGATAGTTTACCCCCTTTTTTTACTTCAGATTCCATATCTTTTGATTTTTTTCAGTAGTATTGAGTGTGATTAAATATCTGAGGTATTATAGAATTATAAAGAAATTAATAAAAAATTATAAAAAATACTTGACATTAATACAATAAAAGTATAATCTTTGTATCTTAAGAAAAATTTAATAAAGAAAAAATAATTTAGAAGCTTAGAATCTTTTCCCGAAATATGGACGCTAGGGAAAAGCGGAGCTAAAAGCGTAACCGGCTAAATTTAGTCGGTTTTTGTTTTATAGGAGAAAAATAGTTTTATTTTTATAAAACTATTAATAATTAACATTTTTAATAATTAAAGGAGATTAAAATGATTAAGTTTAAAAACAAAACGCTTTTGAGGATAGCAGTATTTGCAATTATCCTTACAGTAGTTTTGTGGCTATTGCCTACAGGACTTATTTCCGCTGAGGGTACCAGCAATATTACAGAATTGCAGGCAGCAGCGGATGCAGCAAACTCGGCATTGGCAGAAGCTCAGGCAGCAGCAGATGCAGCCAATGCAGCTCTTGCAGCGGCACAGATTGCACTTGATGATGCAAATGCAAACCTTGCAACTGCACAGGCCGGGGGAGTAGCAGAAGAAATCGCTCTGGCTCAAGCTTCCGTTGATTCTGCAGTTACAGCGCTGGCAGAAGCTCAAGCAGCAGCGGATGCAGCAAACTCAGCATTGGCAGAAGCTCAGGCAGCAGCAGACGCAGCAAATGCAGCATTGGAAGCAGCTTTGAACCAGGGTGAAGATCCTATTATAGAACCCCCACAGGGACAATCTGGCGGTAATATAATCCTTAATCCTGTACTTTCTTACAGATAAGCAAGATTATAGCCCGGAAGAAACCGTTATCATCACCGGAACAGGTTTTGCATCGAATGCTATTTACACAATAGTTGTAACAAGGCCTGACGGTTCCATAGTTTTGGGAAACGGATCCTTTGCTCCTGGTTCCGATTCAGTGCTAACCGATGCCAGTGGAAATTTTACCTATAATTATATACTGGATGGGATTCTTGGAACTTATACGGTAAGAGCAGTAGATAACGCCGGGGCAGTAATAGCCACCACAACTTTTACTGATTCCAGCAACGATATAACTGTACATAAATTTGGCGACACAAATGGTAATGGTACCCAGGGCGGCAGCGAACCGGATCTTTCTGGAGTTCAATTTAAACTTGAGAAATACTACTCTGGAAGCTGGCATAATATAAGTACAAAAACAACAGATTCTGACGGTGACGCAAAATGGACCAGTCAGGAAGACGGAACATACAGGATTACAGAATTGAATACCCCTTCAGGATATCAACCTAATACAGGTGAAAAATGGAATGGTTATATTGACAATGATAAAACTATAAATGTTCCGAATACTCCCATTCCTCCAGGTCCAAAAACTTCACTTACAGTAACAAAGACAGCAACCGCAAGCAGTGAAGGTTATATTGAGTGGAGCATTGATAAATCAGTTACACCAAGTAGCTTTAATCTTTTGACCGGACAAACTGATACAGCCCATTATACAGTTACAGTAACACCAGCTTTTAATGCAACAGGCGGGGTTGTCAGCGGAAATATTCATATTCAGAATGATACTGGTGATCCCGGTGAAGATAAAACTGCACAAATAACTTATGTAAAGGATAAAATCGAATACAAGATTGGTTCAGGCGGCTCGTGGACCGTACTTAAAACTGAAGATATTATAACCGTACCATATACTATTCCTACAGGTGGTACTAATGACGTGCCCTATAGTGTATCATTTACTCCTGTTCCTGGAGCTACAGCTTATCGAAATACAGCTCTGGTGGGTCTTGCTAATCATCCTGATGGTTTTCATGAATTTCACTATACGATAAGCTTTACAATATCAGGTGGTACTATTACAAATGATGCCTACGCAGATGTAACAGATTCACTTCAGGGACCGCTTGGCACAGCCTGGGTTGGCAATCCTGCTACTTATACCTACACATATGACAGGCAGGTAGGCCCTTACGCAGTTTTTGGGGATTATACAATTGATAATACTGCAACAGTTACGGGTAAGAATACAGGTTCAACCGATACTGATTCCGCAAGAGTAACAGTGCATGTAACTGGTTTGGGCTCAGTAACAGTTTATAAAAACGTAAAGGCACCTAACGGTTCCGAGACAAGCGATGATCATCATTTTAATGTAAAGTTGTATAAAAAGGTTGGTACATGGGTGTATGTTGGACAGCAGGCTTTCTGGGAAGGACATCCGGCAGTATTTACAGGTCTTGAACAGGGGAAGGAATACAAGGCTGTTGAAGATAACGACGATGCTTATACTTTTGTATCCAATAGTGGTCCTGTAACTTTAAACAGTGACAATGCAGATATTACTATTGTTAATAAACAGAGAGAGGGCACTGTTTATGTCAGGAAAGATGTAAAGGATGGAGATGGCGGTTCAGTCAGCGACGGTCATCACTTCTTTGTAGATCTTTATATGTGGATAGGACCGGACCCAGATGACTGGCAGTATATCGGGCAGGATGAATTCTGGGAAGGTCATCGTGCTGAATTTGAACACCTTATAAAAGGAAGGTTGTATAAGGCTGTTGAAGTAAGTGACCCTGATTATACAATGTGGTCAAACGACGGTCCAAAATCACTGGATTGCGATGTTGAGATAACTATTGTCAACAGGCAGAATGAAGGTGAGGTTAAATTTACAAAGACAGGTCTTGGTAGCGGAATTACTGCTAAATTTAAACTGTTCTGGGTAGGTCCCAATGGTATTGCTGAGCATGGTAGCGGCGATGACGTACAGTTTGACGGTGAAAAATCACTAACCGGTTCCGGCAGTCCTCACACTCACTGGGATGATGTTCCTTTTGGAACCTATTATATAATGGAAAGTCTTGTTCCGACAGGATACAGTGCAATGCCTGATATTACCGGTATTGTCATTGATGAAAATGGGGAAGAAGTGCAGGTGACCGGTAACAATACTCTGGCAAAAGGTACAATAATTGTTCACAAAGATGTTCTTGACCCAGAGGGTAATCCAACAACTGATTCTGCTATATTCCAGTTTAAGCTTGACGGTGGAAGCGCTCAAGACATAAAAGATGGAGATGCTATTACTATAAGCGATGTACTGGCAGGATCTCATAATGTTGAAGAAGTTACGATTCCAACAGGTTATTCATTCTACAGCATAAGCAGTAACCCGGCCGGTGCAACAGTCGGGCAGAAGGTCACTTTTGATGTTGTTTCTGATGGTACTACCCATGTATACATTGTAAACAAGCAGCAAAAAGCTAATATCGATGTATACAAAATAGTACAGGATCCGGATGGAAATGTTACAACTGATCTTACTCATTTCCAGGTAAATCTAAAGGATGATGAAGGCAATATCATTGACACCAAAGATTTCTGGGCTGATGGAGACAATGGAGAAGCTGAATTTGAAGTAAATCCGGGAACATATGAGATTGAGGAAGTAACGCCACTTCCGGATGGATATCATTATGTCAGCGGAAACACAAATGATATCACAGTTGGTCCGGGAGATGATCAGGACTTTACAATTACCAATCAGCAGGATCCAGGTTCAATTACCATTAACAAAACTGATGCATTTACAGGTCTGCCTCTTGAAGGTTCGACCTTTGAGCTGTGGAAATATCCAGGTCCAACATTAATTGATACCATAGTTCTGGGTCCGGGTTCAGGTGGGACCCATACCTGGAGTGGACTTTCCTGGGGACACTATATAGTAAAAGAAACTATTGCTCCTACTGGTTATGAACTGGCACCTCCTGTAGATGTATTTATTGGAGTAGGGGAAGGTGAGAGTCTAAATGTTACTCTCCAAAAGGAAATAGCAGACCCAAGAATACCAGCTCAGCTAAGGCTTTTAAAAACCGATTCAGTAACAGGACTTCCTGTACCTGGTGCTACATATAATATATATAATAGTAGTGCAGTACTTGTTGAAATAATTACTACAGGTCCTGATGGCTTTGCTGCAGTAACACTGATTAATTGGGGAACATATACAGTCAAAGAAGCCACAGCTCCGGCAGGATACTTGCTTGATCCTACTACCTACAGTATAACATTTGATGCAGCAAATACTTCTATAACCTTAAATGTAAAAGACACTCCGGCTGGTGGCGGCGGTGGAGGTACGATAACAGTTGCTGGACTGACTGAAGGTACTATTCAGGTACTTGCATTTACAGGTATGGATCCTATTATTCCTATATCGGGTGGATCTGCAGTAATAGCCGGACTTGCAATGATACTTGCTACTTTAAGGAGGAGAACAGTTAAAAAATAAACATAGTCTGTATAAAAACATCTAAGACATAAAAGATGTATTAGAATTCTTTAATATAATAAATAATAATAGCCCGGAATTGCTTCCGGGCTATTATTATGGGGTTCCCGACATGGGCAGTAGCTTGGCGGTGAAAGTCCGTTACGGGGGTTGATAGTGCCAACCGTTAGCCAAAGACAAGGGTGTCCACCGTAAGGTGGAATCTAAAGGAAGCTTGAAGGCAAAATCCCGCACCGACGAACAGAAACTGCATATAAGGCATATGTGGAACGGACAAGTTTGCCTAACAAAACAAAGTCCAACACTACCCGAATTCCACGGTGCTGCACGCTCTCTATTTATTTATCAGAAACAATTATGTATTGATATTTAGAATTAAATAAATTATAATACTTTATTATGTATAACTCATTGCAACAAAGAGAAATTTTTCATTTAGAATTTTTAAGATGGTTCAGTCATAAGACTGATGCAAAATATTATGTTCTTAAAGGTGGAGTAAATATGCGATTTTTCTTTAACAGTCTGCGTTATTCAGAGGATATGGATATTGATGTATCTGGTTTGAGCATAGCAGTTTTTCAGAATATGGTTTTAGAAATCCTTCTTGCACAATCATTTAGTAGTATTTTTAAGCCCTATGGTATTGATAGTATTATTGCCCCCGACATTATAAAAGCAAAGCAGACAGAAACAACGCAGAGATTCAAAGTTCACCTGATAACATTTTCAGGGGAGGAACTTTTTACAAAGATTGAATTTTCACGGAGAGGATTGAAGGAAGGAATAGTTATTCAGTCTGTTTCGGATAATATATTACGTTCTTATAAACTAATACCTCTTCTTATTCCTCATTATAATATTAAATCTACAATAATTCAGAAGATTGGCGCCATTGCTTCCAGATCAGTGGTTCAGGCAAGAGATATTTATGATTTATATATTTTAAATTCTCAGTTTACAGATACGGAAATTACCGAATTTGAAGTTATTGAGAAAGATAAATTGGAAAAAGCATATAACAATGTGTTTGAAGTTACATTTGAACAATTCCAGGATAGTGTAGTTTCATACCTGCCGCCGGAAGAGCAGATTATATATGGTAAAGATTCATCCTGGGATGAAATTAGATTAAAAGCAGTAAACCTGATAGGAGAATTTCGGAGAGAGCATGAATGAAAAATCAATTTTAGCATATGCCAGACAATTAAAAAGACCTGCATTTACTACACGTGAATTGGCAATGATTTCTAAAAGTTCATTATCTAATACAACTCAGAAACTTAATACTCTTGAAAAAAGGGGATTAGTTTTTAAAATTAAAAGAGGTATTTGGGCAGAGGTCGGAAATGAAAAGTTAAGTCCATATACATTAATTCCTTTTTTATTGCCAAAAAATCGTACATATGTTTCTTTTGTAAGTGCACTTCATTTATATGGAATTATTGAACAGATTCCCCAGGTAATAACTTTGGCTTCAACAATTCACACTAAAAAAATTTATACAAAGATAGGAACTTTTCTTATTCATCAAATTTTACCCATATTGTTTGATGGGTTTGACTGGTATAGAAAAACTGGAGATTTCCTAATAGCAGAGCCTGAAAAAGCATTAATTGATAGTCTGTACCTGTCAGCAAGAAAGAAAAAACAGTTCAGATATTTTCCTGAGCTTTATTTTCCTGAGTCTTTTAGTTTTAAAAAGGCTTGTCAGTGGGCTGAGAAGATTCCTGATTTAAGAATAAAGTCTTATGTTAAAAAGAAATTGATTGAATTGGTTCCAGCAAAATATACCCCGGAGACCGTCTATGGTGTTGTTAAACCTTTGAATAAACCGGAAAATTTCAAAAAACTTAAGCAAATAGCTATCAAAGAGCATGTTAAAAAGGTTGCAGAAGAGATGAAAAAATGAAATTTTTGGGTGCAAATGTAATTCTTCGCTACCTCACACGCGATGACCCTAAAAAAGCAGAAAATTGCTATGAGTTGTTCCAAAAAGTAAAAAGAGGTGAAATCGAATTAATAACTTGTGAAGCAGTCATTGCAGAAGTAATTTATGTGCTTTCCTCTCATAGTCTCTATAATTTACCACGAGATGAAATCTGCTCACTATTGCTCCCAATTATCAACCTTTATGGACTCAGAGGTTAAAAATGAGAAGCCTAAAGTATTCTTCTCTTTTTAAAATAGTTGTCATAAGCTCTCTTGCAATATTTTTGGCTGGTTCTCTTTTTCTTACAGGATGTAGCACATTGCTGTCAAAAAAAGAACCAATACCAATTACTGCAGAGAAAGTATATGAGATACTCAAATCCCAAAAGGACAAATA
>JAMCVO010000249.1 GCA_023475715.1 Actinomycetota bacterium | reverse complement strand
TTTAATACATGTTCCGCCTGTATGGGAAATACCGTCTACTACCTTACAGTCAAGATCTGTAAAATCATCCTCAATTAATCCCCTGTAGCTTGCCTTAATTCCTCTTACTTTAATACCTTGTTTTTCGAGAAGTATTACTATTGTTCTTATATAGTCATTTATTGCAGATGAATCCCCGCCGCCTGTTAAAAGAGCTACTTTTTTAATGCTGTTGCCCACTTCTCATACTCCTTTTTTATGATTTGAAATTTTTTAATAAATTATTTTTAAAAATTAAAATATATTGCCTTAATCAAATGTTAAATTAAGGAAGTAGATAAAATAATTGTTTATTATACTTTATAATGGTTGAATTTATCAAACCGGAGGAGATTTAAACTGTAAAAATATTTACAATTAGGTTATCATTTAGGGAAAAATCAAAAGCATTATTATTTAAAGATATTTTATCGTGGAAAAAAGAGACTTAGCCAAAAGGAAACTTTCAATTTTTTCTCTTGCTGTTTCGATATTTCTGGTAGTTGTAAAAACTTTTGTGGCATATACATCAAACAGCATGGGAGTTTATTCAGAGGCACTTAACAACACTCTGGATATTGTAACAGTCCTTATAACTTTTTTTGCAATAAGAATTTCAACAAGACCTCCTGATAAGGATCATCCCTATGGCCATGGCAAGTATGAAAATTTTTCGGCATTTCTTGAAACTCTTATTGTCATGTTTCTGTGCTTTTTCATAATATATAAATCGATAGTCCGGATCATAACCAAAGATTATGTGCTGAATTTGAATATATATGTCTTTATGGTCCTTATCTTTTCAATAGTCTTAAATATCATAAGAGTATTTTATATCCGCAAAATTGCCGGCAGATATAATTCCATTGCGTTTAAAGCGGATTTAATTAATTATTCAGGAGATATAATAAGTTCATTGATTGTTATTCTGGGCCTTGTTTTTGCCAAATTTGGTTTAAACGCAGCAGATCCGGTAGCTTCGATCATGGTATCTGCAATCATTCTTACCTTCAGTATAAGATTATTTATAAAAACCATAAAAGATTTGCTGGGTTATATTCCTCTTGAAGTGACAGAAACTGTTGAAAAAACACTGGAAGGTTTTAATGAAATTAAAAAAATAAACCAGATTAAAATCCAGGAAGTAGGCAATATTAAATTTATAAATATAAATCTTTCCCTTAAGGGAAGCCTGCATCTTTCACAGGCGGAAGCTATAAAGGAAGAAATAAAAAATAATCTGAGCAAAAAAATTCCAGATGCAGAAATACTGATTGAAACAAAATCTGCCTTTCTTGAGGCAGGCATTGAGGAAACCATAAAAGAAATCGTATTAAATGAGCCCAAGGTCAAGGATATACACAACATCTCTCTCAATAATGTTAAAGATAAACTCAACATTACTTTGCATATCGAATTAATAAAAGAAATAAAACTTGCAGAAGCAGAGCTTATTACAAAAAATATTGAAAAAAAGGTTAAAAATATTTCCAGCGATTTAAATAATATTTATATGCATATAGAAGTTGAAAACCATCCGGAAGACTGGCTGGACGTTACGGAAAAATCCGATAAATTAATAAGACAGATTAAGGAAAATATCAAAGATTATGTCGATATTGATACCTGCCATAAATTTGCAGTTCTTATCAAGGATGACAGATATAATATTTCATTTCATTGCCGGCTGAATAAAGATTTCAGCATAAGCCAGGTGCATTTAAAGACAACTGAAATGGAAAATCTTTTAAAAACCGCATTTAAGAACATTGATGAACTGACAATCCATGCTGAACCGGATTAATCGAACATAATTACCGGAATCAGCAAATATTAATCATGAGGATAAATGCTTTTCGGGATTCTTATCTGCTTTTACTTCCTTTTTAAATAATCAATTATTAACAATATTAAAATTAATATACAAATTCTTTATTTTGGTTTGACTGCTTGACTAACAAAAAAAACCTTGTACAATACAATAATAAGCTAAAACATTCAAATATTGAATAATTATGACTGATATTAACTATTGTAAAAGGAGAAACAATGAGCTACGATAAAAACTGGGCAAAAGCAGACGTTAAAAGTCTGCCTAAAATGATTGTTCCGGCACCAGGACCTAAATCCCGCGAGATCCATTCAAGAGCTGAAAAATATATGAAAGGATATTCTTCCCAGGTTAACTTATTCCCGGTCGCTTTCGAGTCAGGGCATGGATGTACGCTGACCGATGTTGATGGTAATACTTATATTGATTTTTCGTCAGGCATTTATGTTACTAATCTTGGACATTGCCATCCCAAAGTCGTGGAATATACTCAAAAATGGACAGGTAAATTAATGAATTGTCATGACTACTCGACAGAGATAAAAACCTTATTCCTCGAAAAGCTTGCCTCAACTCTTCCGGCTTCTTTAAATGGTATTCAGATGTATTGCGCCGGAACAGAAGCAGTCGAAGCTGCAATGAGAGCTGCAAGAGCCTATACTAAAAAACATGAATTCTTCTCTTTTTACGGAGATTTTCACGGAAAGACAATAAGTGCCATATCTCTTACAGAAGTCGCAAATTTTACGACTGGCCCAAGATTTAACGGACATCACCTGGCACCTAACGGGCATTGCTACCACTGCCATTTTGATAAAAAATATCCTGAATGCAATCTTTTCTGTGTTGATGCTCTTGAGAAACAAATACAAATGGAGGGAACTGGCAGTGTCGCTGCAATAGTTCTTGAACCAGTTCAGGGCTGGAGCGGATCCGTAGTCTATCCAGAGGGATATCTAGCAAAAATCAGAAAGCTTTGTGATAAACTCAAAATAATGCTGATAGTTGATGAAATTCTGACTTGCTGTGCAAGAACGGGAAAAATGTACTGCTTTGAGCATGATAATATTGTCCCGGATGTCGTAACTCTGGGAAAAGGTCTTGCAAACGGTTTCCCCTGTACTGCTTTTGTAATCAAGGAAGAATATTCGGAAGTGCTTGAAAAAATTTCGGCTTCCACAAGTTATGGAGGAAATCCGATGGCTGCTGCAGCAGGGCTTGCTTCACTCGAAGTTATCGAAGATGAAAATATAGTTGAAAAATCAGCAAAACTTGGAGATTTTATTTTAAAACAGCTTAAGAAAATGAAAGAAGAACATAAGATAATCGGTGAAGTACGAGGCAAAGGGTGCCTGCTTGGAATGGAACTTGTAAAAGACCATAAAACAAAAGAACCATTTATTGAAGCCGGAAACAAGGTTTATCAAAAAGCTTTTGCAAAAGGTCTGGCATGGATCCCTTCAAAAAATAATTTAAGAATGTCTCCTCCTCTGATTATGGAAGATGATCTGGCTTTGAAAGCCCTGGAAATAATTGACGAAGCTGTGACAGAAGTTGAAAAAGAATATGGTTACTAAAGTTCTTATATATAATAATTATTAATTTTTGATTCTAAATTTTAATCTGACAGGAGGCATAATATATGAAAACTTTGGGTATAGGAATGGTTGGATATGGATTTATCGGAAGAGTGCACACCGTTTCTTATCTTGATTTGCCATTTTATTACAAACCAATGCCTGCAAAATTAAAAATGGTTGGTGTTTGTTCATCGCCCATCGAAGACGCAAGAGAAGGTATTGAACAGGCAGGTTTTGAGTTTGCCACCGAAGATTACAGGGAGCTTCTTACCAGGAAAGATATAGATATAATAGAAATATGTACCCCTAACAACCTTCATAAAAATGTAATAATTGATGCACTTAAAGCAGGAAAACATATATGCTGTGAGAAACCTATGGCTATGAATCTTGCAGAGGCAAAAGAAATGCTTGATGCTGCAAACGCTCATCCCGACCTGATTTCCCAGGTATGCTTTAACTACAGATATGCTCCTGTTGTAATGAAAGCTAAACAGTTAATTGAAGAAGGATTTCTTGGCAGACCCTATAGTGCCAGAGTCTGTTATCTTCACGCAGGAAATTCTGATCCAAATAGGCCGACATACTGGAAAATTCAGAAAAAATATTGCGGCGGCGGATCTTCTTACGATCTGGCATCTCATGTAATTGATATAACAAGATATCTGCTTGGTGATTTTAAAAAAGTATTTTCCAAACTTGAAATTTTTGTCAAAGAAAGGCCTGTTGCCGGAAAACCAGGAGATAAAATTGCTGTTGATGTTGATGACCTTGCAATACTTCTTTTTGAAATGGAAAACGGTTTAGTCGGAACTCTGGAAGCTTCAAAAGTTTCAACAGGTGCAAACGATGAGATAAGAGTTGAAATTCACGGAGAAAAAGGCGCCATAAGATTTAACAGTATGCAGCCAAATTTCCTTGAGGTTTATGATATGCGTGATCCTGAAGAACCGATTGGCGGGAAAAGAGGGTTTAAAGCTATCGAAACCGTTCAAAGATACCCGAAACCGGCAACCTCTTTCCCGGGACCGAAGTTCCCGGTTGCATGGATAAGGTATCATATGGGCAATGCATATGAATTCATAAAAAATATTGCAAATGGAACAAAACCTGAAGCTGACATTTATGCTGGTTATAAAGTCCAGGAAGTCATAGAAGCTTCTTTGATTTCCGACACCGAAAAAAGATGGGTTGAACTGCCTATAAATTCCAATATTAATAAAACATAAAAGGCATAATTGTTATTTGCCAGGGGAAAAAGTAAAACAGCTACTATTTATTTGAGTAGCTGTTTTTTCATATTCACCATTACAATAATGCAAAGTATATAAATTCCGCAGATGCGTTAAACGTATTACACTTCCAATTTTCTGTTTTACATCGCTAAAAATTTTTTCATATTTTCAGACTTATAACATTTAGATTTTTTTAAATTTACTCCTTTAATTGTTCTTCAACATCAAAAATTTTTTCAATTATTGTAACTCTTTCATTGTTAGGATTAATCACATCGTCTTCTATAAATGGTTTAGTCATTTCAATCCATTTTTTAAAAACATCTTCTTTTTCTAAAATACTTCGGGATTTTTTGAAATCTTCTGACATTACATACACAAAGACATAGTCACCATAAAGCCATGCAATTTCTCTTTTTATTCCTGCATTATTAATCACTTTTAAAAATTCCTTACAAGCTTCTTTATGTATTCTTATATAATCATTTCTGTTTTCCTTCTTTAATTTTTCTACAAACATAACATGTTCCATATTTGCCCTCTTTTATAAAAATTTTTATTGAGTTTTAAATCTGGTTCTTTTTATATAATCTTCTTGGTACTTCTTATCAAGATTTACAAAATGAGCTGTATATCCTGTAACCCTTATTACAATATTGTAATACTTCAGGGGATCTTTTTGAGCACGTCTTAATTTATCAATCGAGACAATATTTAAATTCACTTGTATACCACCTTTTTCAAAAAAAGAAGTAACAAGAGCTTCGATTGTATCAGCCGGGTTTGTACCTTCGGCAAAAAAAGAAGGATCTGACTCAAATTGAAGCGGACCGCCTATTACTTTGTTTAAAGGCAGTTTAGACATCGAATTCATGGTGGCAGTAATTCCATTGACACTTCTTCCATGCATAGGATTTCCCCCTTGGGCAAAAGATTCTTCTTTTTTTCTGCCGTCAGGTGTTGCTCCTAAAATTGGACCTGCAAGTGCATGTCCCATGAACATAAAAAGCGATGGTCTGAAATGGAAACCTTTTGAGTTTTTATAGCTTTTTAATAATTCTATTAAGTGATTGGCAACTCTGACAGCCAGATTATCAACTTCATCTTCATCATTACCATATTTTGGCACTTTTAAAATCTCCTGCCGAATCTCTTCAAAGTCAGCAAAGTTTGCTTTCACTGCTTTTTGTAAGTCTGACAAAGAATATTTTTTTTCTTCAAATATAAGTTTTTTTATTGCAAAAAGAGAGTCCACAACATTTGCCAAGCCTAATATATTAACTGAAGTATAATTATATATTCCCGTACCTGTATCTGTAATATCTTTACCCGCCTCTATGCAGCCATGTGTTTGTGAAGTCCCGACTATTTCAGGCCAAACCAAATGTTGCCACTTATACTCTGCATTTTTCAAATCCCTTAGCGCAATAAGAGCATTTTCTACTTCCTTGCAATAAAGATTCCACAGATTTTCAAAACTTTCTATATTTTTTTCTACAGATTTATTAAATGCTTGCAGAAAACACTGGATAATTACAATACAGTTCTTGTCCTGATCACAATATTCTTTACCTGGAATACAGTACCACTGACAGCCACTGTATGAGACATTCCATGCATCTTCGGGCTTAACACCGGAATATATTTCAGATTCCCTGGCAACGTCGTAATTTACAAAAGTCGGTATGGCTGCCCCATGCCTGTAAAGAACTTCACAGGCATATTTTAAGAAATCTCTATCTATGTTGCTATGCCACATTACTC
Source organism: Actinomycetota bacterium (assembly GCA_023475715.1). The sequence goes on along the minus strand of JAMCVO010000249.1, from coordinate 444 downwards.
CTATTGGTACGCCATTATCTTCACCTATCATGTCATATGCTTCAAGACATACCCAGCTTAGCTCATTGGTTGCGTCTTTCATTTCTTTGTTTCTCCCTGCTAAAGCAAAGAAGCTTCCGCCATATTTTAGATAAATTTCCGCTATCAGATCTCTTGCTAACTCTCTTGTAATAATCCCTTCTCTAATATCTCTGATATAGAAATCTTTTAACAGTTGGTCCAGCCTTCCATATCCGTTGCCATGTCCAATCATACGGTCAACTACTTGATATAACTCAATCCACTGTACTGCTTCTCTGAAATTTGAAGGAGGATTTGTTGCAATATTTTCACATACCTGAGCAATTTTTAAATAATTTTCCCTGGCATCTTTGTCCGTTTCTTTTTCTGCTAACAATTTGGCTTTTTTTGCATATTTTTTTATATATTTAATTTTTTTCTTGT
>JAMCVO010000528.1 GCA_023475715.1 Actinomycetota bacterium | reverse complement strand
CTTATTAGGAGTATCGCAATATACATAAGGTGGGCACAGATAGCCAAGAATGACGCTGCATGGCGTTTTATATCCCTTACTGATGGAAAGCAACCGTTGTTTGTTTGGCTAACCATGATAACAATGAAATTTGTCTATGACCCTTTGCTTGCGGGCAGACTAGTGTCAGTTGGAGCTGGATTTGCAAGTTCTGTGGGTTTATTTTTTCTCGCAAAGGAGCTATTTAAGAATAGATGGATCGGAATATTATCGAGCTTCTTATATGTGATGTTTCCGATGTCTTTGGTCTATGATCGGATAGCTCTTTATGACAGCTTGGTGGGGACGTTTGCTGTCTGGGGTTTATATATTGCGATACTCCTAATAAGAAGAATAAGACTGGATGTAGCATTTATATTAGGAATGGTGATAGGAGCAGCTGCTTTAAATAAGACTAATGGATTTTTTACTCTATATCTTCTTCCTTTTACTCTTTTGTTATTCGATTGGAAAAATAAAGATAGAGTAAAAAAATTCTTTAAATGGATTAGCTTAGCCTTGATTGTGACCCTATTAACATATTCATTATATTCGATATTAAGATTATCACCATTTTTCCACATCATTAATGAGAAAAATTCAACTTTTGTATATCCTTTTAGCGAATGGATCCGCCACCCTCTAGAGTATTTTTTAGATAATTTACGTGGGCAATGGAATTGGCTTACTATTTACGTTACTTTTCCAATTCTGCTGTTAGTATTATCATCATTTGTAATAACAAGGGATTATTTGAAAGAAAAGATACTGCTTTTTATTTGGTTTATTGTACCTTTTATTGCATTAGCCGTTTTCGGTAAAACATTATATCCTCGGTTTATATTTTTTATGACGTTGTTTTTACTACCCCTAAGTGCCTGCACTTTGTATACTCTTTATTATAAATTAAAAAATAAAGTATATTATTCAATTGTATTTATAACAGTGATTATGGTTGCCATGAGTGCAGATTTTTTAATTTTGACTGATTTTAAAAATTCACCTTTACCTTTTTCTGATATTAATCAATATAATAATGATTGGCCAGCAGGTGTTGGTGTAAAAGAATCTATAGCCTTTTTTAAGGAATCATCAAAAAATGAAAAAATTTTTGTTGGAACAGAAGGGACATTTGGCCTTATGGGGACATTTGGCCTTATGCCCTATGCTTATGAAATATATGTAAAAGATGATCCGAATATAATAGTAAAAGGATTTTGGCCAATACCGGAAACAGTGCCTGAAGATGTTTTGTCAATAAGCAAGAAAATGCCGACTTTTTTCGTTTTTTACCAAAAATGCGTAACATGCCCCGATAAAGGCCATGCTCCATCTGGTTGGTTGACTGCCGCAAGTCCAGTCCTGGAAATTACTAAGCCATCAGGAAGCGCCTATCTAACAGTATATAAAATTCAACATCGATGAAGAAGGAGGCCATCTTAGTATGCATTATATTTATTTTCATATCGTTATTCTTCTTTAATCCGTTATTAAAAGGGCATATTCCATTTCCAGGTGATTTATTAGTTGGTGAATATTCACCTTACAATTCTTATCCATTTTTAGGCTTTGCTCCAGGAGGTTTTCCAAATAAAGGACAGGATTTTGATGTCTTAAGATTATTATATCCTGCGAAAGAATTTTCTATAAAATCATTAAAAAATTTTGAATGGCCGCTTTGGAATCCTTATAATTTTTCAGGTAATCCTCATTTGGCAAGTGTTCAATCAGGTACATTTTACCCATTTAATATAGTTTTTTGGTTTTTTCCTTTCGATATAGCATGGTCAATTTATATAATTATTCAACCAATTTTGTCTGCTTTATTTCTTTACCTTTTACTGCGAAGCCTGAGCCTTAATATTAAGAGCGCAATATTTGGAGGAATAATTTTTGCTTTTTCTTCTTATCAAACGGTTTGGATGGAATATGGAAATATTGGACACTCAGTTCTTTGGTTGCCTTTTGCAATGTGGTTGTCTTTGAAAATCATTAACAAATTTTCATTGTTATTGCTTATTATTTTAATTTTATCTTTAGCATCGTCATTTCTTGCTGGATATGTACAAACAACATTTTATGTTTTTATCTTTCTTTTTATTTTTATTACCTTTGAAATATTCAATAAGCATAAAAATCAATTCTTTAATAAATTGATAATTTTTCTTCCCGTTTTTGTTTTTCCTTTTTTGCTTTCAGCATTTCAGCTTTTACCAACTGTTGAATTGTTTTCTAATTCTGCTAGATCTTCTTATTCATTATCGGAATTTATTAAATTGCTTATTCCAAATATTCATTTAACTACCCTTCTTGTCCCTGATTTTTTTGGAAATCCTGCAACCAGAAATTATTGGTTAAATGGCACATACATAGAAAGAGTTTCTTATGTTGGGATTATTCCTTTGCTTCTTGCTTTATATGGAGTAATTAAAAAGCCTGTAAAACCAATGTTGTTCTTTATCATTTCGATAATATTTATTTATTTAATAACATTTGACTCAATTTTTAGCCGGACATTATACGCTTTATTTTTGCCTCCAATCATATCTACTGCAGTTCCAACAAGAATAATGTTTCTTTTATGCTTCTCTTTAAGCATATTGGCAGCTTATGGTTTTAATTGTATTCAAATAGAGAAAATAGACAAAAAAAGTTGGTTACCTTCTGTTGTATTAGGAATTATCTTAGTTTTTCTTTGGATTTTTGTATTTTCAGCACAATATTTATTTAGAGATCAACCGTGGATTCAATATCTTAATATTTCGAAAAGGAATTTAGTAATACCGACAATTTTTTTATTTACAGGAGCAATCTGTTTATATTTATTAATTACTTTAAAAAAGTTAAAAAACTACATCTTCGCAGCATTACTATTATTAACTATTTTTGATTTCTTCCTATTTTTTCAAAAGATAACTCCTTTTTCTCCTCGAGAATCTCTTTATCCAAACATAGAAGTTTTAGAATATCTACGAAAAATACAAGGAATAAATCGTTCCTGGGGTTACGGCAGCGCTTATATTGATGCTAATATTCAAACTCATGAAGGTATTTTCTCAACTAATGGATATGATGCTTTACATTTAAAAAGATATGGTGAATTATTAACTGCTTCGAAAGATGGTAAAATTTCCAAGTCAATACCAGGATCAAACGCAGATATTGTTCAAGGTTACGGTGAAAACGATTTAGTGAATAATTATTCAAGACAAAAAATTCTTAATCTTCTGGGGGTCAAATATGTTCTTCATAAAATAAGTCCTGATATTAAGCATTTATTTCCTGATGTTAAAATATTCTCTGAAAATAATTATAAATTAATATGGCAAGAAAGTCCGTGGCAGATATATGAGAATAAAGGAGTATTGCCAAGATTCTTCCTAGTTGGTAATTATATTGTAGAAAAAGATAATCAAAAAATTATTAATAAACTGCTTAGTAAGAACTTTAATTTAAGAAAGACTCTAATCTTAGAAGATGAGATATCAAATTTTGATTTTAAAGAAGATCAAAATGCAGAAGTGTCCTTAGTTAGTTATGCATCAAATAAAATAGTTTTTAAAACGCAATCAGAAAAAGATAATCTTTTATTTGTATCTGATAATTATTATCCAGGTTGGGATGTTCTGATAGATGGTGTAAAGGGAAATATTTACAGAGCGGATTACTCGTTCAGGGCAGTGGCAATTAAGAAAGGTCAACACGAGATTATATTTAAATATTATCCTGCATCGTTCGATCTTGGAATAAAAATAAGTTTAATTGCTTTTTTTAGTATAATAATTTATGCAATAATGATTAAGATTATGAATAACAAACAAAATGTACAAAAATAAAATTAATATTACTTATATTATTCTTATTGTAATTTTTACTCTGGGTTTAATATTAAGAGTTTGCAATTTAAATAATTTTCCAGTTGGATTTCATATAGATGAAGCTTCTTTGGGTTATAATAGTTATTCTTTGCTCCTCACAGGTAAAGATGATAATAATAATTCTCATCCTCTTTATATAGATATGTTTGGGGATTTTAGGCCATCTGGCTATCATTATTTGACAATTTTGCCAGTAATGCTTTTTGGATTGACAGAGTTTGCAACTAGATTGCCAGGTGCTATATTTGGTAGTTTAACTGTTATTGTCTTCTTTTTCTTTGTGCAGATACTATTTAGGGATAAAAAAATAAGCTTACTAAGTGCATTTTTCATTGCTGTTTCACCTTGGCATTTTGGACTTTCAAGAGCAAGTAACGAAGCTATAGTTGCGTTATTTTTTGTATTAGCTGGTTTTTGTTTAGTTTTCTATAGTTTACAAAAACAGAGCCTGAAATATGCTATTCTAGGCTCAACTATTGTTTCTTTCAGCTTCTTTTTTTATCATGCTCCTAGAGTATTTGTTCCACTTATGTTTTTAATTTTAATCATTATTATGCTTCCTGTTCTAAATACATCTATAAATCGCTATAAGGTAGGCTTATTTTTTTCTTTCATTGCGATTTCCTTTCTCTCTTTATTATTAGTCTTTAGTATATCTGGAGGCACCGGTAGATTTACTCAAGTAAACGTTTTCAATTCTTTTGAAACACAATTTTTTCAAAAACAGCAAATACAAGAAGATGCCATTGCAAACTCGCCATACTTATTTTCCAGATTTTTTCACAATAAATTCACAAATGTAGTCTTGGTTTTTATTTCTAATTATTTAGATTATTTCAATTTTAATTTTTTATTCACAAAAGGAGGATTACCAATTTGGTATAGTATTCCCAGGGTTGGGCTAATATATATTATTGAATTACCATTTATTGCTATTGGGTTATACTACTTAGTTAAAACTAAAGATATCTATCGTAAAATTCCCATAATATGGCTTTTGACCGCCCCTGTTGTTGCAGCAATTACAATGGATGATATACCGAATATAAATAGAGCGTTGGGAATGTTTCCAATGTTGGAAATTATTGCTGCATTTGGATTTTTATCTTTTATGGGCATATTAAAGTTTCACAAAAAAATTATCTTTATATTTTTTGTATTAATTTTTAGTCTTAATATTTTATATTTTTTAAATCAATATTATTTTAACGCTAAAACTCATAAACCTTGGTATCGTAACAACGGTTTTTCGTCTATGATGCAGGAAGTAAATAGCTTATACAATCTCTCTGATAAGATAGTAATGTCAAAATATCAGGGAGGTATTTATCCTCTCGTTCTGTTTTATATGAAATATGATCCTAAAACATATCAGATAGAAGGATCTCCTAAAAATAAAGATTATGGAGGTTTTGGAAAATTTTTCTTTGTTCCGCAGGATTGTCCTTCTGAGCAGACTAATGACAAAACTCCTAAAGTAAATAAAATTATTTATGTTGACAAAGGAGATTGTCCTTCTAGTAAATATATGTCTCTTAAAAAAATTAAATTTATATATAGAGAAGATGGAACAAAAGCGTTCAGAATTGTTTATGAATAGTTTTTTCAAGAGGTACCTTTTTGCTCTTGGTTTGTGTTTGATATTGGTATTAGGACTTTTTCTACGTTTCTACAAGCTGAATGAATTCCCTGTAGGGTTTCATTTAGATGAAGCAATAATCAATGTTAATGCATATTTTATTCTTTTAACTGGAAAAGATACAAACAATAACTTTTTACCTTTGCAAACAGAAATGTTCGGAGATGTCAATCCTACTGGTTATTCGTATCTATCGATATTACCTATTAAAATTTTTGGATTAAATGAATTTGCAGCAAGATTTCCAGGAGCATTATTAGGAGGATTAACTATTATTGCGCTTTTTTTATTTACTTATGCTGTTTTTCAAAATAAAAGAATTGGTTTAATCTCATCTTTTCTTGTCGCAATTTCTCCATGGAGTATTGTTATATCTAGGTCAAGCGAAGAAGCATTGGTGGCTTCATTTTTTGTGATTTTGGGTTACGCTCTAGTGGGGTACAGTTTCTTATGTAAGCACTCATTATTATATCTTTTTTTAGGAGTGATTACTCTTTGCTTAAGCTTCTTAATGTATTTTACATCTCGTGTATTTGTACCTCTTATTTTTCCTATTTTTCTTTTTCTTTTTATAAGATACTGGAAGGATAAAAATCAAAAGTATAAATATATATTGTTTAGTTCATTTTTTGTATTAATATTTTTTTCAGCTTTCTTATCCTTTTCTAATGGTGGAGATAACAGATTTCATCAGGTTAGTATCTTTGGTTTTCCTGAAACAAGATTGGTTATGGAGGAGCAAATAAGAGAAGATGGGGTGATGGGCATAGGCACAAGTATAACTCGCATTTTTCATAATAAAATTATTAATTATTTATTAACTTATCTTTCTAACTACTCTGATTACTTTTCAATTAATTTCTTATTTATTAAAGGTGGTTTGCCATTGTGGTTAAATATTTCAGGTATGGGTCTCATATACCTTTTAGAATTACCATTTTTTATAGTTGGGATAATTGGGTTAATAAAAAGTAAGGAAAATAAGGACAAATTTCCGTTGTTTTGGATTTTAATGGCTCCATTGACTGCGGCAATTACATTTGATGAGACGCCAAATGTTAGAAGGTCTCTTTTGATGTTTCCCATGATAGAACTTGTTAGTGCTTATGGTTTTTATTATTTCTTGCGGAAAAGAAAATATTTGGTAAAAATATTAGTAAGTATTGGAGTTGGATTAATTCTTATTTATAATTTTGCATATTTTATGCATCAATATTTTGTTCATGAAAAAGTCCATAGAACTTGGTATCGGAACAACGGCGTATCTCAGATGATTAAAGAAATTAAAGAGGTATATGATAAATATGATAAGATAATAGTTTCAAAATCTGAATGAATT
>JAMCVO010000487.1 GCA_023475715.1 Actinomycetota bacterium | reverse complement strand
CTTGATTGCAGCCAGGATAGTTTTATTAACTCATTAAGATCAAACCACATTCATGTGGTAAAAGGTGATTGCAGTGAAGAGCTTATAAAAACCTGTGAGGTTTTAGACATTAAACTTATCATACCCTAATTATTTTTATTTTATTAAAGAAATTGTGATCATAATTTTAATAAAATAGCTTAAATAAGAAATATTTTAATGTTAATTAATTGTTTATTAGTATTCATTTTTGCCGAAGCAGGAATAAATGACTTTTTACCTATATAAATTGCAGCCAGAGTAGATGTATTTTATTTGAAGAACATCAAATATGAGAAAATATTGAAAACAAAAATATTTTAATTAGAAGAGAACATTTAAAAGTTAGCACGTATAAGGTAATAAAATAATCGGAAAACTTACTTTAACCATTTACTGAAAATATTCCAGAAGTAAGATTTATCGTGGGGGATGCATTCTCCATAAGTAGAGACAGATTACCCAGGAATAGCTATAAATAAATATTATAGTGGTAAGATTATTTATTCCCCTGGTAAGATTGATAGTTGTACAGCATTTTTTATATCCTTTCCTAAAAAAATTGCTGTTAAATGGTGAGGCAATAATTCACAGCCAATAGAAATAAAAGCACCAGAGTAACGGAGGTTTTAATTGAAATGAGTAATGGCTTAACTGTTAAGGAGATATTTCAGAAAGTTGTAAATTTTAAACCTTGTCCGAGGACACTAAAATGGGAGTTTGGATATCTTTCACTTACAATACCCAGATGGTATAGGGAAGGGTTGCCAGGAAAGGATTGCAATACGCCAATTCCCGAGACTGTTTCTACACCTGCGCAGGCATTTCCGCTGCCCTGGGTATCCGGTGGTACCCTCGAGGAGGGTTATGCTTCTGATGTGGATAATTTCTTTGATATGGATGAGGGTTTTATGGGAGTGCCAGTAAATTACTGGTTATTTCCTGGGTTTGAAGAAAAGGTTATTTACGAGGATGATACCTATATAGAAATGATAGATAATGATGGAATAAGAAAAAGAGAATATAAGGATAAATCAAGTATGCCTTTATGGCTTGAATTTCCAGTAAAAGCCAGAAGTGACTGGGAAAAAATAAAGGAAGAAAGATTAAACATAAAGGGTATAAACAAGAGATTTTATCCAAAAATTGACATTGCTGAATTTATGGCTAAGTGTAAAATTAGAACTGCGCCTCTTGTAATATTTGGTGTTCCCGTTGGTTTTTTTGGCTCGCTTCGCCAACTTATGGGTGAAGAAAAACTGCTTATGACTTATTATGATGATCCAGTCCTAATCAAAGATATGTGCAGTACTTTTTACGAACTCTGGATTTCCATTGCGGAAGAATTGACCTCAAAATTTGATTTTGATGCAGCATTTTTCTGGGAGGACATGAGCTACAATAAAGGTTCTCTTATAAGCCCTGCAATGTTTAAGGAATTTATGTCTCCTTATTATAAAAAGCTTGCAAGTTTTTTAAGTTCGAAAGGTATTAATAAATTTATTGTAGATACTGATGGTAAGGTATCAGAACTAATACCACTTTTTATAGAAGTCGGAATAAACATGATGTGCCCGTTCGAAAGACAATCAGGTAATGATTTGAATGAATATAGAAAAAAATATCCGGATTTAGTATTTTTAGGAGGCTTTGATAAAAATACGCTTCTTAAAAGTAATGAAGATATAGATAGGGAATTGGATATTATAAGTGAGCTTATAAAAAAGGGGGGATTTATTCCGTTTGCAGACCACTGGATTCCTCAGAATGTTTCATGGGAAAAATTTAAATACTACAGAAACAAACTTAATCAGATTATTTATAATTTAAGAATTTTAAAGTAATTTTATGAAGGAGTTGTAAATGTCAAAGCAGTTTACAAGCAGGCAAAGAGTCATAGAAACTCTTAATCACAGGGAACCTGACAGGGTACCAAGGGATCTGGGTGGCAGGGTGTCAACAATGATGAAGGGAGCTTACAGGGCTTTTAAAGATTATCTGAAACTGGATGACTGTGGGTACGATACCATAAATCCAGACTGGTATACTGTTGATGAATTTGATGAAAGAGTTCTTGAGTTTCTGGGAATAGATTTCAGGAGGCTGTTTTTAAAAAGTAGCTCTAATTACAGTAAAATTATCGAGGATGATGGATCATGGAAAGATGAGCTTGGTTTTACAAGAAGATATACTGGTATGTATGGTGAAATACTTGACCACCCGTTAAGACACATTAGTGATGAAAGTGATATAGATAAATATAAATTTTATAATGCTTATGACCAGGCAAGGGTTGAAGGCTTAAAGGAAAAGGCTGAGCATCTTTACAATAGTACAAACTACGCCATTGTAGCGGCAGGTGCGATTGGAGGACTACTTGAAACCTGTACATGGATGAGGGGTTTTGATCAGTTCCCTATTGACCTTGTATTCAATAAAAAACTTGCTCATGCACTACTTGAAAAACTCACAAATTATTATACTGAATTGATGGATATATTTTTAAGCAGTGTGGGACCCTATATACAGATGGTTGAGATGGCAGATGATATTGGTTATCAGAATAATCTTTTAATTTCTCCAGAGCTTTACAGAGGAATGATACTACCATATTACAGAAGACTATTGGATTTTGTAAAGTCAAAAACAAAAGCCAAGATATTTCATCATTCCTGCGGAGCCGTTACGAAAGGTGCTGAAATCCTCATTGATGCAGGTGTTGATATTTTAAATTCTCTCCAGCCAAGGGCAACCGGTATGGATACAACATATCTTAAGGATAAATTTGGTGACAGGCTAAGCTTCCATGGTGGAGTAGATATTCAGTGGATAATGCCTTCTGGAACAACTACAGATGTTGAAAATGAAGTTAAGAGAAGAATTGCAATTTATGCTCCTGGAGGGGGTTATATTCTATGTGCTGCTCATGATATTCAGGAGGATGTTCCACCAGAAAATGTGGTTGCGCTTTATATGGCAGGGGAGTACTGGGGAAGCTATCCTCTTGGCAATGAGATATTTAAATTAAGAAGGGATATCCAACCTTATTAAATTTTGTATACTAAATTGTATATTATGTTTTTCCATGAGTGTTAATATAATTATTATTAAAATAAGTACAATTCTTTAAGAGGTTATTTATAGCAAATTTTAACTTAATTAATTCCAAAGACCAGATAACAAAGCAGGAAAGATTAATAGAAACAATAAACTTTCATGAAACAAACAAGGTATGTACATGGGATATCCTTCAGAATGTGGGAGTTATTGAATAATTTTCTGGTAAGAAAATAATATTAGGTAGTGAGTATAACAATGAGAACTTGAAAATAACAGGTGAAGCTATAAAAAATTGCTATTGTCTTTACAGGCCGAATGCGTCTGACACCAAATTATCCTCATACAAAGAAAACTTATGATGGATTTATAATTACATATAGAGATTTTACACAGTGGATTACGAAAAGACCATTTACCAATGTTATAAAGCTTAAAGAGTGGATAAAAACTAATATTGATGATCTGGGAAAAAGCTGGAAACCAAATGAAGCTTACTGGTTTTTTAAGAGGGGAAAGTTTTTTGAAAAGACTTATAAAGATTGTATGGAGAACATGAAAGGGTTTATGGGTAATACAGTTTTCTGGCATATTCCTTGTACCATTGGGCTTGATGTGACTGTTGAGCTTGCAAGTATGAATTTTTTTTCAGAATTATGTGCTGATTTTCAGCAAGTTGCAGCAGAATGGCTTGAAGCCTTATTCCAGCATGAATTAAGAAGAGTCAGGTATACTGCAGAAAGATACAGTGATTTATCACCGATGGTGTTAATTATCTGTGACGATATATATCCTACTGGTGGCTACATTCTCGCATCATGTACAGAAATACATCCTGCTGTTAAACCTGAAAATGCAATAACAATGATACTATTCGGAAGAGAATACAGCAGGGCAAGTCTATTCAAACCAAGAGATGTTGAAGAGGTTTAGAGATATTTTAGTTTGATGTTCTATCATTTTTCACAATTTATTAGTGTTATTTATAGTTATTTTATTAAGAACATAGAAAGGTATGGTAATTAATTATGGCTGATTTTGAGGGTAAGGACTGGTATAAGAGAAGTTTCAGACGAAATATCATAGATATGCACATAGAAGACTGGGATGAAAAGTTTCTTTCCAGATTCAGTCCTGAAGAATATATGGAAATGTTAAAAATAGCAGAAGTACAGGCTACAATGGTTTATGCAAATTCTCATGTAGGTTTATGCAACTGGCCTACAAAAACAGGGAAAATTCATGAAAGTTTAAAAGGCAAAGATGTATATGGAAAGATATTAAATTTATGCCATATGGATAAGATAAGTGTTGTCACCTACTACAGTGTTTTATTCAATAATTGGGCTTACGAAGTTAACCCTTCCTGGAGAATAGTTGATATTGATGGAAATAGTTCGAGGGAAATGTATTATCAAAATTCCAGATTTAACCGTTACGGACTTTGCTGCCCGAATTCAAAAGGTTACAGGGAATTTGTTGTAAGCCAGCTTGAAGAACTTTGCACCAATTATGAATTTGAGGGATTTTTTATTGATATGACATTCTGGCCTGCTATTTGCTACTGTTTATCGTGCCAGGAGCGTTATAAGAGAGAAGTAAATAAAGAAATGCCCATAATTATAGATTTTAATGACGAAAAATGGGTGGCTTTTAATAACAAAAGAATCGAATGGTTACACGAATATGCTCATTTTATATCCGATGCAATTAATGGTTTTAACAGCGACTTGTCTGTAGAGCATCAGTACTCCACGGCTCCTAAAAACCTTCTTCTTGGAATTGATTATGATTTTTCAAAAGCAAGTACTTATGCCGGTGGAGACCTGTATGGAGGATTTTTGCAGGAATCTTTTATATGCAAACTTTATTATAATATAACAGAAAACATGCCTTATGAGTATATGACATCCAGATGTGATTCAAACCTTCAGGACCATACAACTCTAAAAAGCGAGGGAATGTTAAAGCTCCATAATTATATTAATATGGCCCATGGTGGTGCGTTTTTATTTATTGATGCAATTGATCCTGTCGGGACATTAAACAGAAAAGTTTATGAGAGGATGGGCAGCGTATTTAAAGAAACAAGTGTTTATGAAAAATATCTTGGTGGTGAAATGGTTCAGGATTTAGCAATTTATTACAGTTTCAATTCAAAAATCGATCCAGCGCAGAATAGACTTAAAGCTTTTATGTGCTGGGATGATTTAATTGAAAAACCTCTGCCACACTTGAGTGGCGTTCTTGGCACTGCAAGAGTTTTAAGAGAAAACCATGTTCCTTTTGGTGTAATATCTAAAAAACAGCTTGGAAGCCTGGATAATTATAAGGTTTTGATACTTTCAAATATTCAGGTTTTTGATGATGAAGAGGTTGAGAAAATATTTGATTATGTCAGAAAAGGTGGAAAGCTTTATATAAACAGTGAAAAAGGATGTATTCCAGACAGGATTTATAAAGATATATTACAGATGGTATGTGAAGGCACGACAGAAGAAAATATGACATATATTGCACCCATAGGGGATGGATTGGAATTATTTTATGATAGTAATTTTAATTATCCTCTTTCTGTTGGTGGCAGCCAGATTAAAGCAAAATCTCTTAATACAAAAAGCGTGTTGGCGAAACTGGTACTGCCTTATACTTTACCTGATAGTTATGGGAAATTTGTTTCAATCCATTCAAATCCTCCTGGAATATGGACTGATTATGCATCCATTGTTAATGTTTTTTATGGGAAGGGCGAGATTGTCTGGACAGCTTATCCGATAGAGTTAACAGATAAAATACCGCATAAAAATACTTTTTTAAACCTTATTAAAAAGCTTGCTGGAGTTAGGTTTTCCTTTGAATCTGATGCTCCCGCAGTTGTGGAGTTTATATTATTTCATCAACCTGACAGAAAGTGCTATATATTAAATATGATCAATGAGCAGGAACTGCTGCCACCTATTCCTGTATATAATTTTAATGTTAAATTAAACCTTATTAGTAAAAAAGCAGTAAAGATTTTATCCCTGCCTGAAGGGAAGTTGATAGAATTTAAAGTAGAAGAGGATATTATAAAATTTAATATTGACGTGTTGAATATATTTAAAATGGTAATGATCCAATACAATTGATAGGAGAAAATAACCTTTTAGTTCATATTATCATAAGAACTTACTAATATAATAAGATAATAAAAAATTTATTATAAATCATCTTGTTCTACAATCAAATAATAAAACAAATAGGCTAAGCAGAAAGACATATAGAACTTGTATTTGGCTGCTGTATAGTAAGACCAATAAACAAAGACTTTTGCTTTCTTGGTACCGACTCTAAAACAATAATAGAATGATTATCAATAATAACTTTATTAGCAAAATGGCCCACAAGCCCATTACCACAACTGGATTTGAATTTTTAAAGGAAGATATTGCCAGATTAGAGGATTATCTTTTAGAGTATACCAATAGTTTTGATGGGGTACTTCACGAATCGGTAAAGAGTACGCTTATATTTGGCGGGAAACGCATAAGGCCTGCTCTTTTTCTGATTTGTGCCAGAAATGAAAATTACGATATAATATCAGCGACAATGATATAAAAATAATTTTTGAAATGCTTATGCGAACCGGTGCCATCGAAACCGCCAGGAATAAATTTTCCTTTTACCTGGAAAAAGCCGCTGAGATTGTAAACTCGATTGAAGGTGAAGAGAGGAGAAAGGGACTGGCCCGGGTAGTTGAATCCATAAGGCAGGGTACGGGTATATTGATTTAGATAATAACTTTTAAGAGTGATTGCCATGAACAATTTTAAAGACCAGCATGTCGTTAAATATTAAATTTAATTTTAGAGAGGGATTATGGAAAGTAAAAGTATCAGATCATTTACA
>JAMCVO010000564.1 GCA_023475715.1 Actinomycetota bacterium | reverse complement strand
GTGACAGGAATGTAGCCCATTGTAACCCTATGCCGCCATAAAGCCAGTCAGCCGCAAAAAGGTCCTTGAACCCCATTGAGATAGGTGTAATCCCTGCAGCTTTTAGCTTCTCACATGCAGCCAGGAAATCAGCCCAGTCCTTGGGAACATAATTATCAGCATTTTCAATACCAGCCTGTTTGAACAGGTCCTTGTTGTAAAGGAAACCGTTTATGAGGCTATAGATGGGAATACCATATGCATCTCCTTTAAATGTTACAAGATCTGTTATAAGCTGCCTGCTTAAAACTTCCGGGGTAATGATATCTTTCATAGGGACAAAACTCTGGTAGTTACTTACAACGTCAAAACCAGGCCATGGCGTTAAAATGTCTGCCCCTGACTGAGTTTGTATTGCACTCTGTACTGCAGGGACAAGCCCTTCAGTGGTCTGCAATACCTGCTCTATTGTCACATTTGGATGTTCTTTGGTGAACATAGCTATTGTCTCAAGCATCCATTTTTCCATTCCCGGAGCTTCTTGCTCACCCCACCACCAAATGCTTATTTTTACAGGCTTTGCAGCTTCAGTAGCAACAGCTGCTGTAGTCTCAGGTGCTGCTGTTGTTTCTGCTGCTGTTGTTTCTGCTGCTGTTGTTTCTGTGGTTGTTGTCTTGCAGCCAGCTAATGAAAAACCTAATATCACCAATAATACTACCGAACTCAATAGTATTTTTTTCATTTTATACTCCCTTCTTAGTTTTTTATAAAATATTTTAAAATTAGAGTTCGGTAGTATTATTGGTGATATTTCACCTCCCCTTGTTTTTATTAATAACTTCTTTTAAAATTATCTACTTTCAGATTTTATATTTTTACATGAAGCTCTTATAATCAATTCATTATTTAATATTGTTTTTATTTCACCTGTATAGCTACCATTTATTAAATCTATCATTTTTCTAAATCCAGTTCTTCCCAGCTCTTCCATTTTAATTCTTATAGTAGTTAATGGCGGATCTATTTCTGAAGAAAGTTCCATGTCATCCATACCGATTATTGAAATATCTTCAGGTATTTTATATCCCCTGGACTTTAACTCTTCTAAAACACCTATTGCAATATAATCATCTGCACAAAAAAATGCTGTTGCCATGGTAACCTTACCTGATAATAAAAAACTGATTGCTTTCTTGCCGCTTCTTATGCCAAAACTGCATTCTTTATATGAGCAAGCCTCTTTTAAGTTACTTTCGTTAAGTGCTTTTTTAAAACCTTGCCAACATTCCCTGCCAAACGGATGTGTATCAGATACACCTATGTACCCTATTTTCTTATGCCCCAAGCTTATAAGATAATTTGAAGCCTTGTAGGCACCACCTGAGTCATCATTGTCAACGCCATACATATCTTTAAAACTTTTATGACTATCAATTAATAATATCGGGATATTAAATTCTTTTTTTAAGATATTTAGGTTTTTTGCATCAATTACGTCAAATATAATTATTCCATCCATACTCTTTAAATTTATCTTTTCCTTTATGGAATTATCTCCTTCTTCTCCATAAAATAAAAAACTTACTGTGTATCCAGTATTTTCTGCCTCTCTTATAATCCCACCAATAACTCTTAAATAATAAATGTTAGGTGATCTATAGAAATAATAACTATTTAGCATAATGCAAATATTATAACTTTTTCTTTTTGCAAGCTTTCGGGCATAAATATTCGGAAAATAATTTAATTTTTTTGCAGCATCTCTTATCCTCTCTTTAGTTTTTTGGTTTATAAGCAAACTATCATTTAAGGCAAGTGAGGCTGTTGCAAGTGATACATTCGCTTCATCTGCTACATCTTTAAGCTTTGTCATATTAAATTAAAAAAATAAATTTATATTAAAACCATATTAAAATTCATAACATTTGCAAGATCAAATTCTCTTCTGCGCTCTTTACTATTTTGTTTATCTCTTTTTCAATATCTTCATTTACATAACTGACATGGTGATTTTTTAGAATATATTTTTTATAATCTTCAGCCCTATCGATCAAACTTTTTTTACCTTTGCTATTCCAAATAATGTAAGAATCCCTGTTAAAAAGATTTGGCTTCCAGTAATCTACCTTAATATGGTCACGAGTATGTTTTTCAAGCAAATAATTACCGCCAGCACCGATTTTTTTAATTATATCCAGAGCGATAGTTTCATTATTAACAGAAAAACCTTTCTTAATTCTTTTTAGATACGAAATTGTCTCAGCATCAAGAATCAGTTTTAGCAAATTTGCTCCCTGATCCGGACCAACAATACCCGTGTGACCATATAAATCAGCATTCAATAACAATGCTATAAAACAATTAATGCCGAATTCTGCACCCATCTGATAATCAAGCTGATTTGAGCAAGTTATCTGATTATCTGCAAATATTGGAAAATTATAAAAGTCTGCCAATTGGGCCTGACCAATTGTAAACAGCACATTTTCCGGAGCACCGGTAAAGGTTGCAACAAGTGTAAAAGGATCAGGTACATTACACATAAGTCCATACATGAAAGGCATACCCGGTTTTATAAGCTGCATCATAACAAGAGCTGCAAGAAGTTCAGCATTTCCAAGAGCAAGACTTCCAGCTATAGTTACCGGACCGGTACTCATAGGTTGCGGAATTGGTGCGGCACTTACCGGTATGCCTAATCTTGCAAAATTATATAATATATCGACTCCATCATTTTGAAAAACCAGAGGAGAAATATTTTCAAATTCATAAAAAAAGGGAGGGTATTTTTCTATATCATTTTCACTATCTAAAAATAATTTATAAATTTCAATTATATATTTAAAAGATCTGCCATTTGTAATCCACATGCTTGCAGGCTTGGTAGTTCTTTTTACCAATTCTCCATATTCATATACATCACGATAATATTCGGGAATTTCTTTCGGTCTGAACATCCCTCCAACTATGTCAATATCCGATAAATAATCCCCTATTATTGCTGCATCCTGCAGGTTTTTAATTGACGCCGGTTTTTTCTCATTTTTAATAACATCAATTTCAAAAGGCATTCCCCATGAGGATGAAGTTACTATTTTGTCAAAACCAAAGTCTGCACTTTTATTTTTATCTCTTCCGTATAATCTGAATTTCCTGCCAGCCTGCTTTATAGATTTGTTTATAATATCAGAATTGAATTTAACATTATTTTCCTTTTTATTGATTGCAATGCCGTCAAAATTTGAAATGTACTCAAATAATTCTTTGTGGTAAAGTTTTATACCTGTATGTTCAAGTATTTCAATAGAAGAATCATGAATTCTATCCAAATCTTCCTTTTTTAAAAATAGACTGCTCATAGCGTCTTTCTTTCTGAAATTAACATTTTTCAATAAAATTAAATTCCATCAATTTTTTCAAATGCCGGTACAGGACCACCATTAAACTCAGCAATTGCATCCCGGACCACTTTTGCCTTTTCCAGAGATACTCCTCTTATACCTTCCAGGCAAAGACCAAAATTATCACCATGTGCTCCATTTTCACACTCCTTCAACACATATTCACTTATTTCTTTATCGCTTCCATCACGTACAAGTCTGAAATCAACAAGCTTGCTTACAAATACTCCCGGAAAATATTTTTTAATTTTTCCGGTATCCACCATTTCTCCAAACATATCATAGTGGGTCAGATTCAGCCTGGATAATATTTCTAAAAAATTTGTAGTATCACCGCAGCAGTGAAAATGTCTCTCAGGAGCTTGGAAAACCTTATACCATCTTAAAAGCTGGGGCAATATCATTTTTTCAAATAATACCGGGTTTATATTTGTGATTGAATCATCAACAAGTCCCGTAGCCTTAAGGTTTTTAATACCAAGTTCTGCATCGTGGAACTTTTTCCATTCTATTGCTGCATCAGTTACCTTTATTAGAAGATCCTCGCAAAGAACCGGGTTTTCAATCAGATCAATCATAAATTGTATCTGTCCACGTAAAAAACAGGATACAGTAAACGGACCTTCAAACATTATTGTGTCCTTAATTCCTGTTAACTGATAAAATTTTATAGCTTTTGACAGTAAATCCAATACTACCTTATTCTGTTCCGGAGGAGGAATCTTAAAATCTTTTACCTGCGAAATATTAAAAATTCTACCACTTTTAACAAAAGGCTCATTATCCTCAGGTTGAAAAATTTCACAGCCCATTACTTCAGAAGCCTTGACATGACCCTTGCAGAATAATAACTCTGCAGGTTTGATTTCCAGAAAATCAGAAATCAGCTTAATTGCTTTATGCTGAGCTGAGACCATAAGGTTTATGTCATTATAAAAATCCCTGACCTTAATACCTGTCAATTCTGTGATTTTTAGTTCTTCTGCAAGGTAGCAAAATTTAATTAACCCTTCTGGCATTTATCTCTTTCCTGACCGTTTAAATTCTTAAAATGTAAAATGTTTCAATGCAAGTTTGTTTAATTCCATAGCCTGTTTCAAATTATAATTTAGCGGCATGAATATCTGTACCTGTGCAGGCAAGTTATTTTTTTTAATGAACTCTGCAACATTTTCAATGTATTTTTCCTGATTTTGAACTTTAAGAGGATGAACGGCAACATAAGAATTATGCAGAGCATAGCAAATAGAGCTACCAAAGATTTTATATGCATCTTCAATCCTTGTTTCTGTAACTCCAAAATCTATTCCTTTAAGTTTTTCAGTTTTCTTAATCGATTCCATATTATGATTCCATTTTCCGCATGAATGTAATAAAACACCATTATAATAATTGGAAATCTTATTTAGATATGGCAGTACAAACTCCTCCACATTATCAGGAGCTACCATTGAGAGTAAATCAATGCTCAGACCAATTCCCTCACCTTTAGGAATCCAGGCAAACCAGAAAGTATTCATTGGAATGTAATCGCCCTCTGCAATTTCAATCTGGCCGTTCACAAATTCTATAATTGCCCTATTGCATATCTCATGCAGGTAGTGAATTTCTTCAGGGTGTGTATATAAAGCAACAAAATAATCATTTACATCCATAAGCGTTGAGGCATTTGCCATCGCATCCTGGGGATCAACAATATGCAAAGGAAGCAGTCCTTTTGTCATTTTTCTAAAATATTTCATATTTTCAAAAAGTAGCGAAATGGTAGAATTTTTTCTGCATGATGAAAACTTTTCTAATTTACAAATATCTTCAGGTTTTTTTAGAATTGGATTCGACCAGTATTGCGTTGCATTTGCTTTTATTGTTTCTTCTGCACCAAATCCGGAAGGTATCATACTCTGTCTGTACCCTGCATATAAAGATGGAATATAATCATCGTCAAGCATTGCTCTTTTTTCCAGCTGGTATAACTGGAAATATAAATTTACATCCATGCTGTAACCATAAGCTTCAAGTATTTCTGTATTTACTCCATTTTCATCAGGAATCCTTTCAAAAACAAAAGGTATTCTATCTCCAGGCAGTTTTTTATTCCATACTTGAAGTAAACGCCTTTTTGATTTTGCTATTCTATCTTCTGGCCATACCTTTTCTATATTATGTAACATTAGATCAAAACTCATACAAACATTCTTCCTAAAGTTTAGATAACTAAACCATTCATATTAAACAACTTTTTAATGTCATAGTACCGTCATTAAAATTAGCAATAAATTAAAGCGCTTTAAATATCAATAGTTTATACAATAAGCTATAAAAAATCAAGTAAAAAATTACTAAGAAAAATTTATTTGAATAGCATCAAGCCCTTTTTGCCCCCATCAAGTGCTTCCCTGGCAAAATTACGCATATATTCCTCCTCTCTATTCCTTTAAAGATCCAGAAACAAGGCCCCTTATAAAATATTGCTGGGCTAAAAAATAAATCAAAACCATGGGTACTGTGATGACAAACAATCCCATCATTGTAAGGGGCACGTCAATATTGTATCTTGACTTAAATACAGTAATACCGGTCATAAGAGTCTTGAACTCATCTTTCTGCAGAAAGATCAGCGCAAGAAGCAGCTCATTCCATACCCAAAGGGCATTTATGACAATAAGCGTCATGATAGGCGGCATTGACATCGGGATTAGGATATTCTTTAAAATCCTTACCGAATTGCAGCCATCTATAGAAGCACTTTCAATTATTGATTGCGGAATACTCCTGAAAAAAGTAGTCAGCAGGTATATTGAGAATGGCAGCAGCAACCCTATATATATCAGAACTATGCCCGTATATGAATTGGTCAATTTTATTTTAGACATAAAGACAAAGAGCGGGATAAGCATTATTACCGGAGGTACCATCATCAGAGATATTATGAATTTCAGGATCCCTTCTCTCATTTTGAATCTGTACCTTGACAGAGCGAAAGCGGCAAGAAGTGCAATTACCAGGGAAACTAACACACTTGCAACAGTAAGGATAACAGAATTTAAAAACCATCTCGGAAAATTCTCACCCAGGAAAACTTCCCTAAAATTTTGCAGCGCAATTGAATGGGGAAATCCGAATCTGTTGGCTATATAATCAGGTTTTGATTTCAATGCGGTATTTATCATAAAAAAAACCGGGAAAAGGGACAGTAATGCCAGAAGTATCATCATGACCTGTCTGCCTGCAAGGGCAAAATAATTTCTCTTCATTTTCATAGAGCAGTCCCCTTCTTATTGTCTGACTGTATATTTGCCTTGAACATTTTATCTTTCAATCCACTTCTTCCCTTCCAAATAACCTTGCATAAACTATTATCAATGCAAGCATTATAATGAAAAGTATTACCGAGCTTGCAGTTCCCATACCCATGTTATTATCTCTGAAAGCCGTAGTATATATATAAAATTCCGATACAATAGTAGAGTTGCCGGGACCTCCCCTCGTGAGAGTGAATACATAATTAAATATCCACGCAAACATTGTTATTATAAGGATTACCGAAAGGAATGATATGACGTTTATGCAATGCGGGATTGTTATATAAA
>JAMCVO010000120.1 GCA_023475715.1 Actinomycetota bacterium | reverse complement strand
TTTTTATAAAGTATACTTATGATTTTCTGTTTTTGAAATCAATATGATTTTTTTACTTTATAAAAACAAAAATATTAAATCTTTCCTGGTAGGTCTAGTTGTATAGGTAAAAGTTTAAAACAATTTGGCTGGGAGTAAGAAATAGCTTTTAAATACAAAGATTGAAAATAAATTTATATTTATTGTTTTTTGTTCTATAATTTCATTATTATTAATTATTATGTAATATATTTACTTTTATGCTCTATTATTATAAATTATTAGATGAATTTCAAAAATATCATAATTAAAATATTTAATCTATTAGCAATCTGAGAATCGGAAGGGCTTCCTGAAAGAATGAGTGACAAATCTGAAGAAAAAACAAATAGAGTTTTAACAACATTAAATCATATGGAGCCAGATAAAATACCAAAAGGAGAGTGGTTCTGGAGCAGCTTTATAGAAAATTTTAGGAAATACAAGAATTTGCCTGTTGGAGCACAAGAAAGCGGTTTTGCAGATTTTGACATAGATAAATATTTTGATCTTGATATTGTGGTAATTATGCCAAACATGGATCCGCATATTAAAAATTTTGAGGTTATTGAAAAAACAGATGAGTATGTTGTAGTCAGAACCGGCTTTGAGGCAAAAATTAAAAAAGTCTTTAATCAGCCTATGCCTATGTTCTTAGACTTTGAGACAAATACAATTGAAAAAATTAAAAAATTTGAATTTGATGATCCGAAAGATAAAAGAAGATTTTATGATGTGATTGATGACCAGGCAAATTGCATAGGAGATAAATTCGGTAAAGCAACAGATTCTTTCCTTGAAAAAATAGATTTGAAAAAGGAAGACTATTGTGTATTTGGTGCTGCTTCTGATGTCTTTGAATATTTGTGGAGAATAATTGGTACAGAAAGAGCTCTCATGTTAATGGCAACCGATTTAGATGTAATTGAGGATTTCAGCAGGAGAATTACAGATTTTCAAGTTGAACTTATTAAAGAACAAGTCATAGCAGCAAACGGGAGTGTAAAAGGAATATATTTATTTGGAGACGTAGCATATAAAAAAACACTTCTATTTTCACCTGAAATCTGGGTAAGGGTATTTAAACCCTGCCTAAAGAGGTTGTGTAATTGTGTTCATAGCCTTGGGCTAAAAGTTATATGGCACGGCTGCGGTAACAATGAACCAATCCTTGGTGATTTAATAGATGCCGGTATTGACTGTTACAATTCCATTGAGTCTAAAACAGGGCTGGATATAGTCAAATTAAAAAGAAAATATGGCAACAAATTGGCCTATAATGGAAACATCAACATACAGGTATTAGAAAGTGGATCATTTGAAGATATTGAAAATGAAATAATGTATAAATTAAATGCCGCCAAGGGCGGGGGGTTCATTTTTCAAACCGATCATTCTGTAAGCAATGCCGTACCTCCTAAAAATTACGAGTATGCTGTTTATTTACTGGACAAGTTTGGGAAATATCCTCTAAAACTGGGCAGGCATAATGTGGAGATTTAAAATCAATAAATTTAATAATTATTTTTTTTAAAGGAAAGGTAATAAAAACAAAGATGAAAAAACCAAAAATAGGGATAATTATTGTTTCAATTCCAAAAAAAATTTCACCCGTTCCGCAAGAAGCTGAACAAATTATAAGAGAATATTCTAAAAGAGCCGAGAAAAGCATAAAAAGTGCCGGCATGGATGTTATAAATATTGAGGAAATAATAGATGACAGCGCTGTAGCCCGGGAAAAAGTAAAGTATTTGATTCAGGAAGACGTTGACTGCATCGTTTTTGAGATAGGCGCCTGGGTTCCTCCGCAATTAATTATTGATTCAGTTGATCTGCTTAATAAGAGAATTCCTATAATATTATGGGCCTTTCATAATTCAATGGTATTACCGATAGGATCTTTATGCCATTTACGCGGCACTTTTAAGGAGATGGGACTGGAGCATGAAATTGTATATGCAGAACCGGAAGATGACAAATTTATAGAAAAGATAAAAATAACAGCCGGCACATCTTCTATTGTAAATGAACTGAATGGTATGAGTTTTGGGATTTTTGGCGGTAAGTATATGCACATGTATACCGGGACCACTGATCTTATACAGGTTAAAAAAGTTTTTGGAGTTGAAACATCACATATTAATGAATCTTGCTTAGTGGACAGGGCAAAAGCGATTGATAAAAATAAGATAAGCGAGTATTCAAATTATCTTCATGGAAAATACGGCAGAATTGAGACACCGCCTGAGGTTGAAGAGAAATCGATTAGACTGTATTTTGCTTTGAAGGAACTGGCAAATGAATATGATTTAGATTTTGCTGCAGTGAAATGTATGCCTGAGGTACATGGAAGTTACTGTTCACATTGTTTATCTGTTTCAAAGAATTTAGATGAAGGTTTTGTCGTGGCTTGCGAAGGTGATGTCAATGCAGCGCTTACGATGCAGATCTTAAAAATGGTTTCAAATTCCATACCCGGGTTTGGGGATGTCTCTGATATAGACATAAAGGGGAATATTCTTAGACTTATGAATTGCGGATCATTTCCTACTGATTTTGCAAAAAGTCCCAAAGATGTATATTTAATGGAGATGTATGATTATTTGTGCCCCGGACCTGGGACCGGAACGACTACTTCTTTTGTCAGCAAACCAGGCAGAGTCACAATAGCAAGGTTGGGAAGAATTGAAGGAAAGTACCATATGCAAATATCTACGGGAACTGCAATATATGAACCCAGAGAGAAATTAAAAGAAGTCAGGGAAAGAATGCCTGCAATTTTTATCAAACTGGATAGCGATATTGAATATTTTCTCCAAAATATTTTGGCACACCACATGCATTGGGTTTATGGGGATTTTAAAGACGAGCTAATAAGAATTTGTAAAATTCTAAAAATTCAGGACATAATTTGTTGATTATTAAAAATATTAAAAACATTTTTAATTTGATAAAAATTTACAAAAATTACTGCAGAATAGCTTATTTCAATTATCATTGTGTACTCTATTAAAGGAGTAAATATTTATGGAAAACAACGAAACACAAATTTTATTAAATAAAGATTTTTTTGTATATAAAGAACAAAAGTTTATCGAAATTGATGGTTTAAAAGTATTTTTATTTAAATATGACACTGGCGTTTGCGCAGTAAAATTAGTAAATGAAAATGGATATGCAATAGTACTGCCATTTAACGGCCAGCAAATCTGGGATATTGTCTTTGATAACCGCAGATTAAAAATGAAGTCTCCATTTACTTTGCCCGTCAATACTAATAATTTTTATTATTCTTACGGCTGTTTTTTTATGCATTGTGGAGCGCTCAGAGTAGGCAGTCCCGATTCAAGTGATTTTTCTTTTCATGGCGAATTACCGACCGCTGAATATGATAATGTCAAAATATTAACAGGGAAAGATAGTAAAGGAACATATTTAGGAGTGACTGGTGTTTTTGAATACAACAAAGCATTTGGCTCCCATTACTGCGCTAAGTCAGTAATTAAATTTTATAAAGACTCTACCTTACTGG
This sequence comes from Actinomycetota bacterium, assembly GCA_023475715.1. The sequence goes on along the minus strand of JAMCVO010000120.1, from coordinate 26,304 downwards.
AAATCTCTATTGAAATTATGAATTTATCAAATTATCCGATGGAACTTATGTATTTGGCTCATATAAACTTCTTACCTGTTGAAAATGGAGAAATCATGCAGAGCGCAGGTTTTAATAAAGAGAATATGATTCTAAGAAATGCTTTATATCCTGATTTGGGTGCGGCTAAGAAACATGTGGATTTTGTTAAAAAAATATCAGTCAATCCATCGCTGACAAAGTTCATAAAACTGTCCGATCCTTACGATCCCGGAATTATTTTTTATTTTAATAAACTCAAAACGGACAGTAATAAACTAGTACATTTTATGCAGGTTCATTCTGATGGTTCTTCAGACTATGTTGGATACAAGCCTGAAGAACTTAACCACCTAACCAGATGGACAGTTATAAATAAAGACTTCAGTGCAATAAGCATTGCATGTCCGGCAACTTGTGAGGCAGACGGTTATTTAAAAGAAAAGGAAAAAGGTAACATTTCAGTACTTAGGGAAAAAAGCAGTAGAAAATTTAATATGATAGCAGGCTATTTAAATAAGAGCCAAACTATTGATATGAAAAGAAAAATAGAAGAAATTATAAAAGAATAGGAAATATAATAAGATAAGGTTATGAAAGTAATTATTAGATTTCAAGGAGATAGATCTAAATTGAATGAAATTTAAAAAGCATTTAATTTAGCTAATAATTCTAATATGGATAAATTGAAGATTATTATAGAAATTTAAAAATTGCAGATTTTCAATTTTAAAGTAAATGGGTATATCTTTAGCTTCTACGTCTTGTTTTTCACTTAGTTTTTCAATATAAAATTTGATAAAAAAGATATATTTATTTCTTGCTTTTAACTAAATAATGTAATATAATTTCACTATAATTCATTAAATTGTAATAATATAACTTTTATATTATCAATATTACATAGCAGGGAGGTGAAACAAATAGGGTAATAATAAATAAAATAAGGAGGTGGTTTTATTAAAAAAGAAAATTTTTAAGTTAAATCAATATCATTCTTAAAATGGAGGTTAATTTGAAGAAGTTCGTTATTATAATGTTAATAACAGTTTTTATCGGTACTATGGTTTTTGTTGGTGTTGGGTGTAAAACAGCTACAACAACGACAGCCGCAGAAACTACAGCTGCAGCAACTACAGCGGCTGCCGAAACTACAGCGGCTGCAACTACTGCAGCAGGTGAGAAAAAGGTTATAACTTTCTGGCAGCATCCCTACGTTGGCAATGATTGGGAGACTAATTTTTGGAAAACTTTTGAAGCTGACTTTGAAAAAGCAAATCCTGATGCTGATTTAGTAATTGAGTGGGTGCCATGGGAAGGTTTCTGGCAAAAAACGGTAGCAGCGGCAGAAGCAGGCAATCTTCCTGATTTAACTCAGGCAGGGGATTCACATGTGTTTCCTTTTGTTCCTGATGGTCTTGTTCTGCAATTAGATGATGTACTTGCTGACCTTGGGGGACCTGATAGTTTTTCTCCACTCCTGAAAAATTATCAATCTGATGGTAAAACATGGATGTTGCCATACGTGGAGTCAGCAGAATTATTCTATTATAATAAAGAAATGTTAAAAAATGCTGGTTTTGATAACCCGCCAAATGACTGGGATGAAATGATAAAAATAGCACAGGCTATTACCGATCCTGCAAAAGAGGTATATGGGATGGGTCTTGATTATAGTGCCAGCAATGCAACTGAACAATACTTTACAGGCTATAGAATAGCTGCTGGTGGTCATTTACTTGATAAGGATGGAAATGTAGTTCTTAATAGCCCGGAAACATTGCATGCGTTACAGGTATATACTGATATAGGGCTCAAGTATAAAGTAACACCTCCAGGCATTACTGCTATATCTGGTTATGAATCCATATCTACTCCTCTTATTGCAATGTTTGGAGAAGAGCAGATTGCTATGATGGAATTTAATATGATAGGACTGCAGCAAATTAAAACCCAATACCCTGATACGTTTGCAAAAACAGGGTTAACCCTGCTTCCGGCAGATCCTTTAACCGGTGTGCATGGTGCATGGGCATCACTGGGTACAATTAATGGTTTTAGTACCACAAAGTATCCGGATTTAGTTAAAGCTGCCATCAAAATGTACTTTGAACCAAAACGTCATGCTGAATGGGTTTTCGGTACCGGTTTTATTCCAGGATATAAGCCTGCCTGGGATGCATGGGAAAGCATGGGTAATAAAATAGAAGATTACATGACATTAGCGCTGGAACAGCAAAAAACCAGTAACCGTGGCTTTGATCCGGATCCGGGCAATCCAAAAAATGGTGCTGCCTGGGAAGCTTTTATTCAGGCAAATATGGTTCAGGATGTAGTTGTTAAAGGAATGGCTCCTGAGGAAGCTTTAAAAAATGCACAGGCAAAATACGAAGAAATCTATAAAAAATAATGCTTTATTTAATTAGTGTTTAAATATAGCATTATTAATTAGTAATTGTGGAGCTCTTAAAAAAGCTCCACAATTAAATTAACAATATGATAATTTTATTTGTTAAAAATTTCTGTAATTAATAAATCAGGGTTTAAAAATGTTAAAAAATAATTTATTTGGATGGCAGACAAGAAAAAAGATTTTTCCTTATGCACTTATGCTTCCTGCAATCGTTATAATATTTACGATTATAATATATCCTATATTTCGCGGGATATTTCTATCATTTACAGATAAGTTTCTAACAGAGAGGGCCTATAACCTGGTAGGAGTTTATCAGTATTTAAGACTTTTTAAGGATCCTGATTTTTGGCAAGCCTTAAAGAATTCAATAATATGGTCAATAATTGGAGTTGGTGGACAATTATTGGTAGGATTTGGCATGGCATATCTGCTGACACGGCGTCTTAAAGGTGAAAAAATATTTAGAGCTTTTTTCTTAATTCCATGGACAATAGCGACAATATCAACGAGTATCATTTTTATGTGGCTGTACAATCCGATGTATGGGTTTCTAAATTATTATGCTAAACTTCTGGGTTTACATGGCAAAATATTATTCCTGGCAAATACTAAATTAGCTTTGTTGTCTGTAAGTATTCCGCTTATATGGCGAGCATTTCCTTTTGTTATGCTGGTATTTATTGCAGGCATAGAATCTCTTGAAGAAGAAGTATTTGAAGCTGCTTCAGTTGATGGGGCCACTGCCTGGCATAAGTTCAGATATATTACCTTACCTTTACTCAGGCCAATAATCAAGCTTATGGCAATAATATTATTTCTCTGGACTTTTACATCATTTGATTTCGTTTGGGTAATGACCAAGGGCGGTCCGGGTGGTGCAACACAGCTTCTGAGTACATTAAGCTATCATTATGCAATCAGAAGTTCTAATTTAGGTTATGGTTCTGCGATTGGAGTGGTTATTTTTATCGTTCTTGTTATTGTTTCGATATTTTATATCAGGTCGCTTAGAAGAGATTAGGTAAAAAAATATTTCATAATAATTATTATCTGGCATTTACCGGTTTATTAAGGTTTATTTTGTTTAATATTTAAGGATAAAAAGATGAAACATACCAGTAAAATAACAATTTATAAGATAATAGGTTATTTTATCATTGCTGTTGCTTTAATTATTACATTTTACCCGATAGTAGTAGCATTAGTTACTTCTTTTAAACCAAAGACGGAGATTTTAACTTATCCTCCCACTCTTATGATTAAAAATCCCACCCTTGAGGGTTACAAATCAATTCTTTTTAACAGAAATTTTTTAAAGTACGGATTAAACTCTCTGATAATATCCTTATCTACTACTTTTTTTAGCGTTTCTGTGGGGTCTTTGGCAGCTTACGCTCTGTCCCGATATAGATTTTTCGGGGACAGATTTATTTCTCAATCAGTGCTGTTGGTTTATATGTTTCCCCCCGCTCTTCTTGTAATACCGTTATATTTACTTTTTTACAGATTTAATCTTATTGACAATATAGCTTCACTCATAATAGCATATATAACATTTTCTCTCCCGCTCTGCATCTGGTTGCTTAAAGGTTTTTTTGACGGATTGCCAAAAGAACTTGATGATTCGGCAAGGATTGACGGGTGCAGCGAAATCGGGATTCTTTTAAGGATAATTTTCCCAATTTCTGCTCCTGGTATTTTATCGGCAGGTGCATTCTCTTTCATGCTGGCCTGGATGGAATATATGTTTGCAATTACTTTTATTACTTCCCAAAAGAGCTTTACGCTTATGGCAGGTTTGGCAAATGTTTTAGGTTTTTGGTTTTCAAATTATTCAGCATTGATGGCTGCAGCTATACTTGCTTCTATCCCGGCGATTGTCTTATTTTTTGTTGCCCAGAAATATATCATTAAAGGTCTGGTTTCAGGAGCGGTAAAAGGATAGGATTTTTTAAGATGGTTTCAAGTAATTATTTAATTTTTGATTTTGGGGCAAGCAATGGCAGGTGCACTGTTGCAAAATATTCAGGAAAAGAAATATGTATGGAAGTAGTTCACAGGTTTATAAATAAACCAGTCTATGCAGCAGGTACTCTTTATACAGATATTCTTAGATTATTCTCGGAATTAAAAAATGGAATCTCACTAGCATCTAAACGATTTAACAGCATTGTTTCAATGGGAATTGATACATGGGCAAGTGATTTTGGTTTTATAGATATAAATGGAAAATTAATAGCTAACCCGGTTCATTACAGGGATCAAAGCAGGTGCGTCATGGCCCATGATTTGTATAAAATTGTTCCTGAAATTGAAATATTTAAACTGACAGGCGGCAATATAAATTCAACCTTGGGACTATATAATTTATATTCCTTAAAACAAAAGAATTCAACAGAAATATTATATGCATATAAACTTCTTATGATACCTGATATTTTAAATTATTTTTTAACAGGAGAAATCTTTAGTGAATTTACAAATGCTACTTCTACCCTTTTGTATAACCAGAAAGATAACAAATGGGAAGATAAAATATTAAAAAAAATAGATGTATCTGCAAATATTTTTAATCAGATAGTTATGCCCGGAACTAGATTAGGTGCTCTTACGGATGATTTAAAAACTGAACTTGGAATAAGTTCAGTTAACGTTATTGCTCCAGCCACACATGATACTGCCTCGGCAGTGGCTGGTATTCCTGTAATGAATAAAAATAAAAAGTGGGCGTTTATAAGTATTGGAACCTGGTATGTAATAGGTATTGAAAACGACCATCCTGTTATTAACAATGAAGTATTTGTTTCGGGTTTTAGTAACCAAGGCGGTGCTGAGGGTTTAAATTTGCTTTTTAAAGCTGTAACTGGGCTCTGGCTGATTCAGCAATGCCGGGAAAGATGGATAAAGGAAAAAGGTGTTAATATGTCATGGGACGAAATAGACGAAATGTCTCTAAAGTCTATACCTTTTAAAACATTTATAAATATTGATGATAGTATCTTTTTAAAACCGCAATCAGATATGCCGGGTACAATTGCAGATTATTGCAAAAATAAGGGGCTAAAAGTTCCTGAGAATATACAAGAAATTTCCAGATGCATATATGAGAGCATTGTAATGAGTATAAAAAGTAATTTCAGTATGCTTGAAAAATTAATTAATAAAAAAATAGAAATAGTACAAATTATTGGCGGGGGTACCCAAAACAGGATATTTTGCAAGTGGATTGCAGATGCATTAAGTATACCTGTGGTAATAGGGCCGGTTGAAACTACATCGATGGGTAATCTGATTATGCAGCTTAAAGCTGCAGGAGAGATAGGAAGTTTAGAAGAGGGAAGAGAATTGTCTTTAAATTCAAGCACAGTGATTTATTACGAACCCGATAAAAAAAATAAAGATAAATGGGATGAGGCATTTAACAATTATATAAAGATTTTATAATATGAAAAAATATTTAAAAGTTAGATTGTTCATAATTAAAGGGAAATAAAATTGATAGAAACAAAAATAATTGAGCCATACGCTGATGAACCTGATAAGGAAAGGTTCCTGGCGACTCTAAAAAGAAAAAAGGTTGACAGGGTACCAAATAACGAAACATTGATTGACAGTATGCATGTGGAGAAAATATTAGGAAAATATAGTGGAAGTACAATTGCATACGGCGGAGATCCTGGCAAAGGTCCGGCACATTCAGCCGTAAGGCCTATGTATCCGGATGATTATATAGATCTTTGTAATATCATCGGCCAGGATGTCATGACCTTGGACGGTGGTTTTTGGACTCCTTTTAAAAAGGAAGACAGAAATGGTAAATTAGTTCAGGTTATTGATAAATCGGTAAAAACAAGAAAAGACTTTGAATCCTTAATTTTAGATTCTAAACCTCAAATCGATTATGACATCAAATATATAAGAGAATACAAGGAGACATTGAGAAGAAGAAATTCCAGGATTGGAATTACTTACAGTTACGGTTGTATCCTGCAAACTCTATATGAATTTGTGGTAGGAATGAATGACTTCATGATTATGTGCTATGACGACATGCAACTGGTTGAGGATATGCTGGAAGTGTCGACAGAATACTTCATAAAATTAACAGAGGTCATAATTGGAGAAGGAGTGGATTTTATTTTTCCTGCAGATGATGTTGCTTTTAAAGGCGGGCTTTTTATTCCACCGAAAATTATGAAAGAAATCTGGGTTCCCAGGGTTGCCAGAATAATAGAACCGGCAGTAAATGCAGGTGTACCTGTCATGTTTCACTCTGATGGAAAAATAGACGATATAGTTGAAGATCTTATTGATATAGGGATTGATTGTATTAATCCTATGGACCCATACAGTGTTGATTACAGGGATTATAAAAAAAAGTATGGAGATAGACTTTGTCTTTCAGGAAATGTGGATATTGATTTCCCGTTAGCCAGAGGAACACCTGAAGATGTGGTAAAAGATGTTGAGGAACATATGAAATTCCTAAAACCAGGATACGGTTATGTTGCCACTTGTTCACATTCAATTGGTAATAATATCCCGCATGAAAATTTTGTAGCTTATATAAATGCCATTCATGAATACGGCAGGTATTAAATTGGGCAGTTTTGAAGTATTTATAAACTTTTAAATTGGAGAATATAAATGACTGATTATTTAGTCGGTTCAGATGTTGGAACAGGCGGGACAAAATCTGTAGTAATAGATAAAGACGGTAATATTTTAGGGCAGCATTTTATTGAATATCCATTACTTACAAACAGCACAGGTTACGCAGAGCATGATCCGGAATGGTACTGGAGAGCTGTGGCAGATACAATAAGCAAAGCAGTAACTGATTCCAAAATAAATCCAAAAAATATAAAGGGTGTAAGCATAAGCGCCCTATCGCCAGCCTGCATACTTGTAGATAAAGAGCTAAAACCATTGCAGCTTGCCCATATCTGGATGGACAGAAGGTCAACAAAACAATGTGAGTGGTTAAAAGAAAATATTGGGCAAGAGAGAATATTTAATCTCTCGGCAAACCCCATAGATCCTTATTATGCGCTGACCAAGCTTATGTGGGAAAGGGATAACAGGCCGGATCTGTATAAAAGAACCTACAAGCTTCAAACTGCCGCAGATTATCCGACCATGAAACTTACAGGCAAAGCAGTCACGGATTATTCAAATGCATCCCTGATTGGAATAGCATTTGATATAAGAAAAAAAGTTTGGGATGAAAAACTTCTGGCAGAAATAGGTATTGATAGGCAAAAACTGCCGGATGCTTACCCATGTGAAGAGATAATAGGCTATGTTACAAAGAACGCCTCATTAAGTACCAACATCCCGGAAAGTACACCTGTTGTTGCAGGCACTGTGGACGCCACTGCTGCCTGGGCAGCCGGGGGAGCTATTGATGACGGGGACTCTTCAGTAGTTATGGGAACTGCAGGGGTTTTGGGAATAGTACATAAAAAAGATAGTTTTACCAGAAATATGATTACAATTATTCACACGGCTGACTCTAAAAATACTTATACTACTGTTTCTGCGCAATTATGCGGAGGACTATACAGGTATTTCAGAGACCAACTGGCCATAGCAGAAGTTAATGCCGCAAGGGATCTTGGAATGGATCCATTTGAAATTATGGATATTGAAGCAGAAAAAATAAAACCAGGTTGTGACGGGCTGGTAATACTACCATATTTTCAGGGTGAGCGAACACCAATCTGGGACCCTTATGCAAGGGGACTTATATTTGGGCTCTCATTTAATCATACCAGGGCTCATATACTGAGAGCCATTATGGAAGCGGCAGGTTATGCATTCAGAAACAACTACAGTATTATCAAAAAAAGTGGAATTAAGATAAACCTTCCAATAATTTTAAGTGAGGGTGGAGCAAAATCAAAGTTATGGAGACAGATAGTCTGCGATATGCTTGAGATACCCGGATCATATATGAAAAGTTCAACCGGTGCGCCTTTGGGTAATGCCGTACTTGCAGGGGTTGGTACCGGTGTATTTAAAGATTTTTCAGTAACAAAAAAATGGGTAAAGATTGGTGACAGGACAGAGCCAATTGCCGCTAATACGAAAATATATGAACAGTATTATAAAATATTTTTGGAGCTTTATGATAGAAATAAAGATCTATATGTAGAGCTTGCTAAAATCAGAGAAATGTAAATTTTAATAAAAAAGAATTAATATCTGGAGGAGAAAATTGTCTAAAGTCAAAGAAGAATTACAAAAATATGTTAAAGCCCTATACCAGAAGGAAATACTTGATTCTGCAGGAGGTAATTGCTCTGCCAGGGAAGGTGATAAAGTTTTTGTAACAAGAAGGGAAAGCTCAAGCCTCAAACAATGGAACCTTGATGAGGACTTCATTATTGAAACTGATTTGACCGGAAAAGCAGCCAGACCGGAAATGCAGGCTTTCCTAACCCGTGAGTCACACGTTCATTACAGGATACTGGATGAGTTTCCCCATATAAATGCAGTTTTTCATGTTCATCCAAGATACCTGCTTGGATTTGCATCACTCAAATCTGATATGCCGATAGTAACGGGGCTTGCCCGTGACTGGCTGTTTCCACGTTATATCAAGTGCATTAAAGACGAGCCGGAAGTAAGCATCAGAGAGTCAGTTGCGGTTACAAAATATTTTAAATACTTATATAACTTAAATCCCAATAGTGGTTTGGCGTGCCTGCTGCCCGGTCATGGTGCAGTAATTGCAGGCAAAGATTTGCGGGAGGCATTTTCAAAAACAGAAGCCCTGGAAAATAATGCAAGAACTTTCTATTACATGCAAATAATAAAAAATAGTAATTTTTATAAGGAATATAAAGATATGTGCTTGGAAGATATGTATGAAGACTGGCAGCATATTCAAAGAACCCAAATAAAAGACACCGAGTTTTATTTTGAAAGAAAAGATGTGCAGTTTTAATTATGTTAAGTTTCGAATAAATTAAATTATTGAAACATATTTTTATATATTCCTAAAAATAAAAGCTTTAAGGTATGAAGAAAGGGATTTGACTAATGAGTAACAGAATAAAAGATTTTACTGAAGCAGCATTGGCCCAAGGAAATGGAGTGCTCCACCTGTTGCCCACCTGGGTTCCGCGTTCATTTCTGGTTCCGGGCAGAAGATTAAAACTGCATCCGGATGACCTCTATATCTTAGGAACCCAAAGAGGAGGAATTGACGAAAGATGGCTTGCTTCAACAACAAAAGCATATAACGGACCCTTAACTCCGGATGATGAGGGTCTAAGTTATGTAGTCCACGATAACCGGAAACATACTCTAAAAGATATTATAAAATGTTGTGGGGATATAATACTTGGAAAAGACACCATGAAAAAGTATGGCGGCTGGAAAATATATGCAAAGTTTTTTGATAATATGGAACCAATTCCTCATCATGTTCACCAAATGGACGAGCATGCAAAAAATGTAGGTATGGAAGGAAAACCCGAAGCATATTATTTTCCGGTTCAGCTAAATACAATCAAAAATACATTTCCTTATACCTTTTTTGGACTGGAACCCGGTACAAGCAAACAGGATTTGATTAATTGTCTTAAAAACTGGGACAAGGGAGATAACGGGATTTTAGATCTTTCAAAGGCATACAGGTTAAAACCCGGGACAGGATGGCTGCTGCCACCGGGGATACTGCATGCACCCGGGACACTTCTAACATATGAGGTTCAGTGGGCATCTGATATCTTAAGTTTATTTCAATCAATGGTTGGAGACAAGTTTATAGATAAGGAACTATTGACCATTAGTGTGCCGCCTGAAAGAAAAAATGATTATGATTATATTGCTAGCATGCTGGATTGGGAAAAAAATATTACTCCTAATTTTAAAGAGAAATTTTATCGTGTTCCAAAGACAGTTGATGCTAATACCAGGAGTAAGGGTTACATGGAAAAGTGGATAATCTATGGGAAAATTGATGATAAGGAATATTTTAGCGCCAAGGAATTAACCATAGACCCTAAAGTAAAAGCAATTATTTCAGATAAGGGAGCATATGGATTGGTAGCGTTGCAGGGTATTGGAAAAATTAATGGAGTTGGGGTTTCCAGCCCTACCCAGATAAGATATGGTGAGCTAACAGATGACGAATTTTTTGTTACATATTCGGCAGCAAAAAAAGGAGTGGAAATAGAAAATAGTGCAAACGAACCCTTGGTTATGCTGAAAGTTTTTGGACCTGATACCAATCCTGATATGCCTGAAAGTTAATTGAATTTTTAGCATATTTTTAAACTTAGAATTTTTAAGACAGTTTATAAAATTTTAAATTTGTTACTGATAGTTAAAAGTTGCCATACACTAATAACTAATTTGAAAATATTAAGAAATGGATGAAAAAGAAATAAAAATAAAAGAGGAAATAATAAAATACGGGAAAATGATAAATGATAGAAATCTGGTGGTAGGCCCTGGAGGCAATATTTCCCACCGGGGAGGTAATACTGTATTTTTAACTCCATCAGGACTTGGTTTTGATGAAATAGATATAGAGGACATTGTTTGTATAGATCTAAATACCAGGGAGATTACCAGTGGGACCAGAAGACCAACCAGTGAAATTGCAATGCATATTGAAATTTACAAGATCAGAGAAGATGTAAATACAATTTTTCATACTCATCCGCCTATCACCATCGGTGTTATCGGTGCAGGAGTTGAAATAAAGCCACTTTTCCCCGACTTTCCATTATTTCTTGGAAAGAAAGTTCCAATTATTGAATACACCACTCCATGTACCCAAAAATTAGCTGATCTGATTAAAAAAAATATCGGAAATTATGAAGCATTAACATTAAAAAAACACGGTCTTATTGTTGTTGCAAAAAACTTTAGAGAAGCCTGGGTAAAGACAGTATTAATAGAAGAAACAGCAAAAATGATTATTGCTGCAAGAACTTTAGGGAAAGAGGCAGTAATTACATCTGAAGAGATTGATGAAATAAATAATCTTGAGATAGAAAAATACAGGAAAAAATTAATGAAGGATAGCCAATAAGTTTTTTAAGTTAATTAAATTTTTACAAACTTATAATCAGGAAAGCAGTATTATGATGAATTTTTTCGATATAAACCATTGGATAAGAGGAGATAAATTCATAAAGGATGAAAAAAATGAATTGATAAAGCTGGTTAAATCTTTGTCTGAAAACGAAATTCAAACTGCAATTTTAACAAATGAATTGTCTCTTAAATATGACTGGCATACAGGAAATAACGAATTACTGTCAAATAAATCATTATTGGAAAGTGATAATTTATACCTTTGTTTGATTCTGGTGCCGGAAGCTTATATTGTTTTTGATTTTAACAAATATGTAAAATCTTCTCTTACTCAAAAAGTAAAGCTGTTCAGGTTATTTCCGAAATCTCACCTGTTTTATATAAACGATATCTATATGAAAAAAATATTTAAAATACTCTCGGGCAGAAGAATTCCAATTATGATAGATCTAAAAGAGCTTGACATAACGGGCAACAAGTATTTTGCAATGGATGAATTGAACATCATCCTGAAGGAAAATCCGGATTTACCTGTTATTTTAGAATGCACTTTAAAACAGGCAATGTTTAACAGGTTATTGTATCCTTTACTTGAGAAATACCAGAATTTATATATTGAAACTAGTAAACTTTTTTTGATGGAACAGATTGAAGATATGGTTAAAAAATTCGGTTCAAAGAGACTAATTTTCGGTACCAGCTATCCTGTGCTTGAGATGGAATTTTCTGTTGTCAGGATGCTTATGTCAGGTTTAAATAATAAGGCTAAAGAAGATATAGTCTTCAATAATATCGATAATCTTTTAAGGAGTATAGAAATTGATTAAAGTCAGGGATTATATCAGTGAAATAAAAAAATTTAAAATTATAGATGCGCATATGCATCTGGGTAAAGTATTGCCGAATATTTATTATGATAAGTATAGTGACAAAAGAACCATAAATTTGTTAAAAAAATATAACGTAGTCAGGTGTATCTGCTCTCATGCCATAGGTTTTTTTGATGTAGAAGGTCAGATGGATGTAATAACCAGAATTTCCAATGAATTTGGAAATTTTATAAGTTGGTACTTAATATACAATCCCCATTTCCCGGAAAAATCGTTGGAGATTATTAAAAAAAATAGAATTAAAGTGGAATTTGCAGGAGTGAAAATACATCCGGCATTTCATGAAACAATGATTGATGATATATCTTATTATCCTCTATGGAAGTATTCTCTTGAAAATGATACGGTCATTCTAACCCATAGCTGGAGCCCTTATACCGATAATCCGAAGCAGTTCTATGCAAACCCGCTCCTTTTAGAGAAAGTGTTGAATAATTTCCGGGATTTAAAAATTATTCTCGGACATGCGGGCGGTAGGAAATCTTTTTTTGAGAAAGTTATAAATTTTACCGGTAAATACAGTCATGTTTATCTGGATCTTTCGGGGGATGATTATTATCCACCGGTTTATAGAAAAATAATAGACAGCATTGGTCCTGACAGAACTCTTTTTGGAACTGATATGCCAATGGGCGACATAAGATATTACATAATAAATGTACTTAAGGCAGATCTTGATGATAAGGAAAGGGAAAATATTTTTTTTAACAATGCAAGTAGGCTTTTTAAATTCAAATAATTAAATTTATACTGTTGTAAGAAAGGAAAGCTGATGGAACTGACACCAAAAAAAAGACTATTAAATACTATAACGAGAAAAGAAATCGATAGATTGCCAAGTGATATATGGTTATCAAAATATTTTTTAAATATACTGCTAGAAGAAATAAATGATAATGAGGATAAATTAATGGATATTCTGGATAGACATATTGTATTGGTCTACAGTTCGGACAGCCATTTATCCTGGAATAAAAAAGACGAACTTAATGATTCTAAAAAATATTGTAAACAAAGCGCAGATGGAAAAACTATGTATGATAGTTGGGGTGTAGGATATGACATTACTCAGGAAGGAATCTGTATCAAATATAATCCTGTACCTGATGATTTCAATTTGGAAAATTATAAATTTCCTGATCCGAATGGTTCACACTTACTGGACCGTGCCAAGATGATAAAAGAAAAATATAAGGATAAATATTGCATAGTTCCACTACTAGGTTTTGGTATATTTGAAAGAGCTTATACGTTAAGAGGTTTTGGTAATTTTCTAATTGATATGAAAACTAATAAAAAATTTGCGGAAGAATTATTAGACAAAATTACAGAATACCAATTAAGTTTAGCAAAAAGATTTATAGATATGGGAATTGATTGTGTTATGGACAGCAATGACTTTGGAACTCAGGAAAATTTAATTATGTCTGTTGATGATTGGAAAAAATTCATAATGCCGCGTTTAAAGAAGATATGGGATTTATTTAAAAAGGAAAAGATCCCTGTAATATTACATTCTTGCGGAAATATAATAAAAATCATTCCTTATTTAATAGAGATTGGTCTGGATGTTTTAAATCCTATCCAGCATGTTATGGACCCTGAATTATTAAAAAAACAATTTGGTAAAGATATTGTATTTTTTGGAGGGATAGACAGCCAAAATTTATTAACCAATGGAAATCCGGAAGAAATTAAAAGGGAAGTAAAAAGATATATTCAAATATTAGGTAAAGATGGCGGTTATATAATTGCTCCGGATCAGTGTTTGATGTCAAATGTTCCTGTGATAAATATTTTAACATTAGTAAAAGCTATAAAAGAATATTCTTATTTGCCATTTAGATAAAAGCTGATATTTTCTTTATTTTTCTAAATTACTCAAAATAGCTTTGTGGAAATATAAAAACCGGCGTACTTGTAAGATCCATTTCCAGAATACCATTTGAAGTAATCTGTGTTTCTTTAATTGGGTTTTGCTGCCCTATTTCGGTTATTAAATTTTCCACTGCTGCTTTTTCAGACTGAACATCCAGCTTTAATTTTGATTCAGGGATTTCGTCTTCCGGAAGGACAAGATATCCAGGCTCGAACCAGGCAATAAAAAAATATCCGTTTTCATCAGTTACCTTATATATTCTTAGACTTTTGTCCTCAAATGAAATCCTCTCGATGGAATCATAATCTTTAAGGTATCCTGCAATCTGTTTTAATGCATAAAAGGAAGGATACCTTTTTACAACCTCATGCTTATCTTCGGTAAAATTCATCTTTACCTTAGTCATTCCGCTCCAGGAAGTATTTCCTGCAGCGGCACCAAAAAGTTCAGTTTGTGCAAGCTCAAAATCTTCCGTAAATGCAGTATTTATAAGTGCAACATTTTGCTCTGCAGCTACTGTAACCATTTTTGCAATATCAGCAGCGCCGTATGCTCTGACCCATTTTAAATACTCTTCATCACCGTCTATTAATTTATTGAAGTATTCTGCAAGTCTGAACCTGTCATCTTCTGTAGCGGGTGGAATAATTATTCCCGGTTTTGGGATTTTCCTTTCAGGATTTGTTGCAGGACCCCAGCCCATAAAGGGATTAACAGCGGTATCGCTTATTATTATGGGTTTATTGTAACCTCTTAAATCCATTTCATAATTCAACCATTTTATATTGCCTTCAATTTCAAGAGGATTACCTATAGAGTGAATATTTATGACATCAAAAATTTCATTATTATCAAGTATTATTCTTATTTCTTTAAGGCTGTGAAACATGATGCGCTTGTCAACTTTTGCAAAAGCTTTTTCATAATCCTGAGGTTCTGGATTATCTTTAAAAGCTGTAGTTGTCAAAAATGGCGCATGCAACACGATAGAATTTTCCGAGGCTGCATGAATTGCATTATATGCGGTTTTGAGCATATCGATGTAGTCTTCTACTGGTTCAGGCTCGTAGGAAGAAAATTCACTGCCGATTTCAAAATAAATTACCGGTCTTAGAAGTCCCGGCATATCATCAATTCCATCCCTGTCATATCTTTCGGCAACACTTGATACCCAGGTTTCATAGAGACTTACATATTCTTCTTTCGGAGAAGGATTTGCATTATAATCTTTTGAGGCCCAATTACTCCTGGAACGCAATGTTATAAAAATAGTTTCAATCTCTGCTTCCTGATATTCTTTTACAAACCTGTCAGCAGTGCTGAAATCAATAGGACTTTCGGCAGATTTTTGCATTTTTTCCCACATAATTGCTTCCGGAAAGGGCTTTGCAGCTTCAATACCTGTCTCCGCGAAATCTTTTGCCAGACCTGGAAAAACATATTCCACTCCGATTATTATTTCATTATTTTCATTATTATTTGTTTTTTTATCTACAAGGTCATCCCTGCCGGATGCGGTCGTGTTTGTTTGCTCCTCCTCTTTTTGATCATCAGTATTATTTGTAACTGCAATTTCCGCTGCATCAGATGATATTTTGGATTTATTATTTATATTTCTGCATCCTGTTATAGTTAACAGGAAAGCGATCAGGATGAAAACAAGAAAAAAAATCTGTAATTTTTCAATCAGCGATAATTTTTTCATCAAATTCTCCAGAAAATTAAGAAATCTAATTTATATCGGTAAGCGGGTTAGCATTAAAAATCATCTTTTCTTTATTTTAATAATTAAAAAATTATACCAGCCAGAACAGCGAATATCAAAAAATTCCCGTCAACAATATAAATATATGGGAAATTCAGAATTATAATTATTTGTGTTAATATCTTCCACAATCTGATATATTTTAAACTTGAAAAAAGAAAAATGTTTAAGTTTATATTTTACTTTTGAAGCTGTAAAATATATTTGAAAATTAAATAAAAATAAAAAACAAGTTAGGAAATTTTAAATAATATAATAGAGGTGGTAAATGAAAAAGAAATGGTTATTATTAATTGTGCTTCCGGTTATTATTATTTTTACTTTGCTTCCACTAAGTTTTTTAAATGCCGATCCTTCAGGAACTTCATTAGTGGTAACCAAGGACGCTACAGGGAGCAGCGAAGGTTATCTTACCTGGAGTATCGAAAAGTCTGTGGATAAAAATTCTATAAATCTCGCCGTAGGACAAGCTACTACCGTTAATTATACAGTAACAGTAGCACCAACCTATCATGAAACCGGCAGAGCTGTAAACGGGGATATTCACATCCAGAATGCTGGCAGTGAAGCTGCATCTGTTACCTATGTAAACGACATGATTGAGTACAAGATTGGTGATGGTCCCTGGACTGCACTAAAAACTGAGGTCATAAGTGGGCCTTTTACAATTCCGGCAAGCAGCTCTTCAGATGTTTCTTACGATGTTTCATTTACTCCTGTAGAAGGGGCAATGTCTTACAGAAATACTGCGCTTGTTGGTCTGGCAAACTATTCCATCCCCGGTGGTGGAACTGGTTTCCATGAATTCTCTTATACTACAGGTTTTTCTGTATCAGGCGGAACAGTTACTGCTGATGCTTTCGCAGATGTTTCTGACTCACTGAAAGGGTATCTTGGCGAAACCTGGGTAGGGGACGCCGGAACGTATACATATACATATAGCTGGCCGATTGGCCCTTATGCAACAACCGGAGATTATACTATAGATAATACTGCCACGGTAACTGGAACAGACACTCTTACGGCTGATACGAGCTCTATAAGTATCGCAGTTCATGTTGCAATTGCAAAAGCAGATGCACTAATAGATAGCGGGGTTCCGGGGAAAGGGTTGGATACTGCACCTGGGCAGCAAAAGCCCCATTTAATCCCAAATCTCAGGCATCTGAGCATGCTGGCATGAAAAAATAGACCTGTTCAACATATTTTCAGCTTATATAAATAAGACCTCATATTAACATGGGGTCTTATCATTTATGCAAGCTGAATAAAATATTTTTTAAGACATAAAAGATACAGATGTCTGGCCCGAAGCGCTTGTTTCAAGCATGGACCTGTCAGATATTCAATATTTAAGATTTTCCTTTTCCATCATTTCGAGTACTTCTTCATCAGTAACGTCATACCAGTTTAGATATACCTGAGCAACTGCCTTAAAATTATACGGTTTTTCAAGCGCATAAATTTCATCAGCTATTTCTTTTATTTCATTAAAAGTAGCTACTCCGGAAACAGGCACCGCAACAATTATTTTTTTGGCATTCTGATTGCGGCACATTTTAATGGAGACCTTCATTGTTGAACCCATGGCAAGACCATCATCAATTAGGATTACCTCACGGTTCCTAATACTTTTCAGAGGTCTTCCACCGCGCAGGACAGATATTCTTCTTTTTATCTCTTCTATTTGTTCTTTTTTAATGATTTCTATTTCATCTTTGGATACCCATAAGCTGGAGCCTTTATTTATATATACGCTTCCATCTTCTGCGATGGCGCCAAACCCAGCTTCGGGATTAGATGGAATTGGCAGCTTCCTGCTTATTAATATGTCAAAATCAGCTTTCAGATAACGGGCAACTTCCAAACCAACTTCCACTCCGCCTCTTGGAATGGCCAGAACTAAAACATTTTTATTTTTATATCCCGCTAAAACGGATGCCAGCTTCTTACCAGCGTCTTTTCGATCTTTAAACATATGCTTGTAAATATCGTATATTTTTATATTTAAGATTACCTAAGTAATTCATAACGGCGATTATTGCTTTCGGGTTATTGCTGCCAGGTTAATGTTGTTGGATTATGGTTACTAATTCATTGCCGCCAGTTTACTACTGCTAGATTAATGTTGCTGCATAGAATTTTGCTTGAGTTAAGCTTTTTTCAATAAATATCTATTTTTCAATATATATTTATTAATGTTATCAATGCTTTGCAGAATTGAGGCAAATCGTCAGGAGACCTGGAAGTCAGGATATTAGCATCTGTTACAGTAGCTTTATCAATAAATTCAGCACCGGCAAGTTTTAGAGGGGTTTTTATGCTGATGAATCCTGTAACTTTTTTTCCTTCAATGACCCCTGCTTCAACCAGCATGAGCGGACCATGGCAAATGGCCGCTATTATTTTACATTCTTTTGAAGCCTCTTTTACGATATCTACCATTGACTTCGTTCTTACCATTTTATCCGGTGCGTATCCGCCGGGTATTACTACTGCTGAAATATCATTAATGTTTAATTTCTCTGATGAAAAATCTGCTTTTAAAGCTAATCCATGCTTGCCTTCATAAACTCTGTCTTTTTCCGGACCAACAACACTCACCTCATAACCTTCTTCTTTTAATCTGTAGTATGGATAAATTGCCTCGACATCTTCAAATAAATCTTCAATTAAAATAATTACTTTCTTAGACATTTTTTACTCCTTTACTCTTTTAATTTCTCAAACTGAGTTTTTGGAGCTCCGCAATTTGGACATACCCAATCATCGGGAATATCCTCAAATCTGGTGCCTGGTTTAACACCATTATCGGGATCTCCAATTTCAGGGTCATAGATATAGCCGCATACCATACATTCCCATTTTTCCATATAACTCCTTTTACTTATTAGGATGATAAATTTTATTAATAATATTTATTGACCTAAAATTAAAACAAACAAGGTGAGCTGAAAGATAAATTAATATCATTTCATCAATATCTACCAGTTCTCCTTTTGTCTGTTTAGAAATTTAAATTATCAATAAATAAAGCAATTGCTTATTAAGAAATATTATTACAAATTATTTATTTTTGCGAATAATTTAATAGATTAATATTGGTAGATTAATATTGGAATCTAAGACAAATGTTTGAAAATTACTGTAAAAAACTCTCCTCCAGTATAATTAATTTTTTGTATAACATTTTTAAAGTAGTAAAATATATTTGAAGCATTTTTTATGAAAATATAAATTTTATTAAAAGTAAGGGAGGTTACAAATGTCAGTTGCAAAAGTCACTGAAATTAAAGTATCTTCACCCAAAAGCTTCGATGATGCAATACAGCAAGGCATAGCCCGGGCAAATAAAACATTAAAGAATGTCAAGTCCGCATGGATAAAAGATTTTGAAGTCATTGTAGATGCCCAAGGGAAAATTGCCGAATATCGTATTTTGATGAAGGTTACCTTTATTCTTACAGACTGAAATAATTAAGAGACATCTATACTTAAATATCTTTTATTAAAATAATCGCTTGAAAAAGAATGCATTATTTGATAATATGCATATGGGCATATATACGTCTGTATGTAAAAAAGGAGAATTATAATGAGTAAGAGAATGACAGTTGTATTCAAAAATGAAAATACTTATACACATTTAAAAGTCGAGGCAGCTAAAAGAAATATTAACGCGAGTGATATTGTTTCTGAAGCAGTTGTTGAATGGATTGAAAGTCAGGAAGATTTAGAGTTAGCACCACTTATAAAAAACAGTCAGGAAGAAGTAAAATCCAGGGGTTCTAAATCCTGGAAAGAATTAAAAGTAAACCTATAGTTTGTATCAATGAAAGAATATGATATTGAATTCTCACATGCTGCTGAAAGAGATCTTAAGGATTTAAAAAGAAAATTAAAAAACTTTGATGATCTTGTTGTTGCCATTGACGAATTATCAACGAATCCAAAACCTTATGGAGTAAGGAAAGTAAAAGGTTTCAATATTACTTTCAGGGTAAGGTTTTTGTCTTACAGAATAATATACGATATTTATGATAAAGATAAAAAGATAATTATTCTAAGAATTATAAAAAGAGATAAATCAACTTATAAATTTATTTAAGTACGGATGGCCATAGCGAACGAAGGTAGAACTCGAATTTTAAGTTCAGATAAGATTATTTTTATACCGGAACTATGACTTGTGGGTCAATTGCTTTAATTGTTTTACTTTTGAATAAAACAATAGCATAATATGGTTATTAAAATTCTTAAAAATCTGAAAACAAAAAAATGAAGATATTAAATTATAAAATACTATTAAAAAAGGAACCTGAAGGCGGATATACAGTACTCGTCCCTTCTCTTCCTGGCTGTATTACTTATGGTGAAACAATTGATGAATCCATAATAAATGCAAAAGAAGCCATAGAATTATATATTGAGAGTTTAAAATCTCATGGTGAAGATATACCTACTGAAGAAAATGTATTAGAGTATACTCTAACGGTAAGTGAGAATGCCTGATTTACCTACTTTAACATCAGCCAAGATTATCAAGATATTAAAATCAAAAGGATTTGTCCTGGACAGAACCAAAGGAAGTCATCATATTTATTACCAGCCTGAAACAAAAACAAAAGTTGTTGTTCCATTTCATAAAAGAGATTTACCAATAGGCACCTGTATTGCAATCTTAAAAAGTGCTGGTATAAATAAAGCGGAATTAAAAGAATTAATTTAAAGTCTGGTTGCCCACCATTTATTGAAATTTATGTGACATACATACTGAAGTGGCTGGGGAGAGAGGATTCGAAGCAAATAATTATTAAGTAACTAATGTTTATAATGTTAATACAAATATTAAGCTTGGCTTAGTCAAAGGTTCCGTTCAAAGCAGTATATTTATTGATTTATTAAACTTTTACTTTTGCGATGTATTTACCACCAGGGGCTTTACTGTACTATAAAATCCAAGGATTTAAAAAGAGCGTCGTTAAAATATAATTTAACATTATATCTTCCTGCCGGGAATCCTTCAGCAACTTTTATATTAAAACTATGATAACCTGAACCAGACCCCTGGGGATTGAATTCCTGTGTACTTATGTCTTTTCCTGTTTCGATAAATTTCCATACAACCTTCAGGTTATCCTTGTTGGTAAAATTCTTAAATTTTATCGATAAGTGTATTTCTTTTGTTCCTGAAGGGAAAATATCCGTAGGATCTATCGGAGCATAATTTGAATCAATATTTTTGCAAATAACTGCATCTTCAACTTCAGAAGGGCCTTTTTTCAGCACTTCCTGTACTTTTTCCCCAATTTTACTACTGTCACTGCTGCAGCTTGTGAGGGATAAAAGCCATGTTACTGATGCAAAAACTAATATTAATATTGCTGCTGATGTAGTCAATAATAATCTGCTTTTTATTTTCATGCTCGTTTTCTTTTTGTTTTTATTACTCCGGGTTTGTTAACCGTATTTTTTTTTATAAAGACCAATTAATTCGGCTTTCCGGATAACGTGTCCTTCGATTGCACTCTCAATATCTCCGACATAAGAACTTGGGCTTAAATCCAGCATTTTATCTATGGCAAATAATTTAAAAAAATATCTGTGTGTACCGGATGGCGGGCAAGGGCCATCATATCCTCGCTTGCCGGAACTGGTAATGCCTTCAATTGCGCCTTTGGGGCTGCTGTTTTCGCCAATTTCGGTTATTTTCGGATCAATGTTCCATATTGTCCAATGGATAAATGTCTTTACGGGAGCGTCAGGGTCGTCTACTATAAGCACCAGAGACTTTGAATCCTCAGGCACATCTTTGAATTCCAATGGCGGGTTTACTTCAGGTCCTTCGCAAGTATATTTTGATGGCATAAGCGAATTATTTTCAAAAGCGGAAGATATTATTTTCATTATTCCTCCTTAAGAAGAAGTAATTGCAAGCATAAAAATTAATTTAAAATATTATATCATTTTTGAAATCTTTATTATATCTTTTTAAAAGATTATAATAATTGTAAGTATAAAATTGATAGATTACCTGTCTTAAAATAAAATACTTATTTATAAATCGGAAAAATTTATTATTTATTTGTAACTATTGAAAAGGAAAAACGATGAGCGAAGAAAGATTCCCACACCTGGTAAAAGTAATAGTAGAAGTTCCAAAAGGATGCAGGAACAAATATGAGTTCGACCATGAAACAAGAAGAATAAAGCTTGACAGGGTTTTATTCAGTGCGGTTCATTATCCTGCCGATTACGGATTCATAGAGGGAACACTGGCAGAAGATGGCGATGAAGTAGATGTACTTGTGCTGATTTCGGAACCGACATTCTCAGGATGTCTCATAGAGGCAAGACCTGTTGGAGTTTTGCAAATGAAGGATGAAAAGGGTATAGATAATAAGATCCTTGCAGTTCCGGAGAAAGATCCCATGTGGAACCATATTAATGATATCCATCAGATCCCGCCCCATCTTCTTGCAGAAATAGAAAATTTCTTTCAGACGTACAAAAAATTGGAAGCCAAAGTTGTTATTTCTGATGGATGGAAATCCGGAAATGTTGCAAGAGAATATTTAAAGAAAACAAAATTATAAACTATGATTTAAAAGATTAATTATATGAGCGAAGATAAAATGAGCGAAGATAAAAGAGAAAAATTAAAGGAATTTTATTTCCAGATAAAAGACTGTATGGATTGTGATCTAGGTACAACACGAACCAATTTTGTTTTTGGAAGCGGCAATTCCGGTGCTGAAATATTATTTATCGGTGAAGCTCCGGGAAGAAACGAAGACTTACAGGGCAAACCATTTGTTGGGCAGGCAGGAAAGATTCTTGACGAGCTTTTATCATCCATAGGTTTTAAAAGGAGCGATGTTTTTATAGCAAATGTACTTAAATGCAGACCCCCTGAGAACAGAGATCCAAAATTAGAAGAAATAAATATGTGCAAAAAATATCTATTCAAGCAAATAGAAATAATTGACCCTAAAATTATTTGCACAATGGGAAAATATTCAACCCAGTTGATTTTAAATACAGATACCGGGATAACAAAGCTGAGAGGTAAGGTTTTTAGGGTCAAAAATAGAATGGTTTTGCCGATAAATCACCCTGCTGCTGCACTCTATACGCCTTCAAGGCTTGAAATATTGAAAGAAGATTTCCGGAGAATCAAAATGATATTGGAAAATTATGAAAACCCGGGAAATATTACAAGTTTGGATGGTCTTGCTAAAAGTGGATCAACCGGCAATGCTGACACAAACGGCAGCTCCGGATTGGCGGCAGCGACTAATTTATTAAAAGATCCTGATTCTGGTATTAGAGATAAAAAAGAACCTGCTGTTTCAGCAGAATCTGATTTGCAAAAAAACAAGAATGAACAATTAGGATTATTCTGATGATTATGAAGCTAGCTTCAGATTCTCCATCATTTACTAGAAAAATTGGTTTAATTCTTTCAAAAATTCTTAAAAGTGGAGACGTGTTGTTGCTGACAGGGGAGCTGGGTGCAGGAAAGACTACTTTCGTATCCGGAGTTGCGGAAGGCCTGGGGATTAAGGAAAATCTTTCAAGTCCAAGTTTTACAATAATTAACTTGTATGAAATTGCCTCAGAAAAAAAATTTATTCATGCAGATTTTTACAGGCTTAATAGTTCTGATGAGATATTGAATACAGGTATAGAAGATTATCTTTCCGGCAGCAGGAACATTGCATGCATGGAATGGGGAGACAAGATCAAAGATTTCCTTGGTCCGAATTACCTGGAAATCAAATTTGAATATTTTTATCCATCGGGCAATGATTCTGACAAAGCATATACCTCAGGATATACTACAGGACATGATTTCAATTCAAATTTGGAAAAAAGGTTGATTTCATTTAACGGCCCTGCCGTCAGCGGCTACTGGGACAGGAAGCTAAAAGTTTTTAAAAAGTTACTCGAAAGGCAAAGATGTATATTCTTGGAATAGACAGCAGCTCCGGACAGGTAAGCATAGCAGTAAATAAGGATCAGCAATTGCTGTCAAAAATAGAATATGGCAATGGCAAAAATCAGAGGTACATGGTTAATATTATTTATTTGATAGACAAGGCATTAAAGAAAGCTAATGTCAGTCTGGATTTCGTGGATCTTTTTGCAGTTAACATCGGCCCTGGTGATTTTACATGTACAAGGATAGGAATGACAGTTGCAAAAACACTTGCCTGGATAGGAAGCAAGCCTATCTGTGGGATTGAATCACTTGATATAACTGCTCTTGGCATATTTTTTAAAAATTTAAAGAAGATTAAAAAACTGCTTGAAGAAGGAAAACAAATTATCATAGTACCCATGCTCGATGTTAAAAGAAATGAAGTATTTTTTTCATTTTTTAAAGCGGAAGAGAGTGGTTTGGACGTTGCAGCGGCCGACCGGAAAAACTATGATAACAGATATGAACATCCTGAAAGCAGAGATGAACACCAAGGATTTAAAGCTCATACCATTTCAACTATAACTATTCAAAACAAAAATTATTTTATAAATAAATTTTCCGGCGGTTATCTGACAGAATCAAAAGACTTTACCAAAAAATTCAATACTTTATTTGTTCCCGATAACGGTTTTTCGTCATATACATTAATGGGAGGCAGTGGTTTTAGCGGCCATGAACATTTCGAATCTGCTTTTCATCTTAACCTGTGTGCATATTACAGTTATTTAAAAAATAAACAGGAAGATTTAGAAAAAATTAAGGATACCGAACAAAGCGATCATGAGATACCCGATTATAGCCCTGAAGATTATGGACTGGCGCCACTTTATGTGAGGGAATTTACACCTTTTAAGAGATAAAATGCAGGAGAATTATTGTAAACCAGAAATTATTGTTAACCAGAAGACTGTTTGGTCCTAGCAGGTTTTATTGATCCTAATTAATCTGAGCAGGTTTTATTGGTTAGGATCAGTCAGCGCAAGTTCTATTGGTCCGGATAATGGTTATTATAATGAAAAAAATTGATAAAAAAGATATAAACATTTTAGGGATCGAGACTTCCTGCGATGACACCTGCGCAGCAGTCGTTCAGAACGGCAGCAAAATCCTTTCAAATGTCGTGGCTTCCCAGAATTATATTCATGAAAAATATGGTGGTGTCGTTCCGGAGCTTGCATCCAGGAAACATATTGAAATAATAACAATAATAATCAAAGAAGCCCTGGAACAATCAGAGCTTAAGTTAAAGGATATAAATGCGGTCAGTGTAACAAACAGGCCGGGACTTGTAGGCTCGCTTCTTATCGGGGTTGGGGCTGCAAAATCCATCAGCTATGCAGCCAAAATACCTTTGATTGCCATTAATCATCTCAAAGCTCATCTTTATTCAAATATTCTTATAAACCCGGCGCAGGAGGGCGGCTTTATCGGACTTATTGTTTCCGGAGGGCATTCAAGCCTTTATGTTATTGAAAGAGATTGGAGCATTTCTGAAATTGGTCATACATTCGATGATGCCGCAGGTGAGGCGTTTGATAAGATTGCGCGATTTTTAAATCTCGGTTATCCGGGAGGGCCGATAATAGATAAGCTTGCCAGGCAGGGAGATCCAGCAGTAATTGAGCTTCCCAGACCAATGCTTGGAAGTGGTGATTTTAACTTCAGCTTCAGCGGTCTTAAGACTGCATTGATTTATAGAACAAGAAGAAGCCCTGAAATTGCCAGCAAAGAGAATATCTGCCACCTTGCTGCAAGTTTTCAGGAATCTGTGGTTGACGTACTGGTTGAAAAAACAATTAGAGCCTGTCTTGAGTTTAAATTCAATAAAATCCTGATAAGCGGCGGAGTTGCCGCAAACAGCAGGCTGAGGGAAAAATTTGAAATTAAAGCTAAAAGAAATAATATTGAAGTTTCTATACCTCCAGTTTCTCTCTGCATGGATAATGCTGCAATGGTAGCATGCCTTGGTTATCATGAATTTATAAACGGAAATTTTTCTAATCTTGATGTGGATGTTTATTCCAGGAGTGATATATAAAAGTTTTTAATTTATTTTAATTTTTCCCTTGCTTTTTGCTTAACCATATATTACTATTACTTTTGGTTTAGCAGTCAGCACATTAGAGTGCTAAAATTTATTTAATTAAATGTGCAAATAGACAAAATTTAAAGGAGGTATCGGCATGGCATATAGACCATTAGGAGACAGGCTACTTGTTAGACCAAAAGAAAGTGAAGAAAAAACAAAAAGCGGAATCGTACTTCCGGATTCTGCAAAGGAAAAACCACAGG
>JAMCVO010000584.1 GCA_023475715.1 Actinomycetota bacterium | reverse complement strand
CTCAACCAATATACTAAAAAAGAAGTGCTTTCTATTATAGCTCATGAAGTAGGACATTGGAAAAATAAACACATGATAAAAAATTTAGTCATGGAGGCCGCAGGGATAATAATTCTTTTTTTTATTCTGTATTTGCTGAAGTCCGGATTATGGCTTAATAATAGCGTAAAATTGGTCCTGGTCCTTTTTGTTTTATCCACTCTGATAACTTATATCACAATGCCTCTGCAAAATTTTGTTTCAAGGTATTTTGAAGTACAGGCTGACAGAACTGCTCTGGAGCTGACCGCAGATCCACAAACTCAGATAGTGATGCTTGAAAAACTTGCAAGGTCCAATTTAGCCAGTGTCAAACCCAATGATATTGTCAAATATTTAATTTTTTCTCATCCTCCCATAATGGAAAGAATTAACACAACCAAATACTTTACCACAAGATGATGAACTTATAAAACTCTATTAAAAATATTTGTAAATCTTGTATGTTAATTAAATTAATGTTTCCAAATTTATCTTGCAAAATAAATAATTATGAGATACAATTAAGTCAAATGAGATACAAGGAGGTAATTGTTATGCCAATGAGTTTGCGACTACCAACAAAAAAAGTAAGTATGATAGAAAAAGCGGCAATAAAAGAGAAAAAATCGAAGACAGCCTTTGTCATTGAGGCAATCGATGAAAAGCTTGGATTGGTCAAAAACAGAGAAAGCGCATTGCGTGATTTTGCAGGATGGCTTTCCAGCAAGGAAGCAGAGGAACTGCGGCGCGCTACATCTGTATTTGAAACCATTCAGGAAGGCGACTGGAAATGAGACTCATTCTGGATACGAACGTATATCCTGACTATGCGGAAGGGAAGCCCGAGGTCGTTGATATTATCGCCCGCAAAGCGCGAGAGATTTGTTTTCCTGCAATCGTTTTAGGTGAACTTTATTACGGGTTTGGAAAAAGTTCCCGAAAGAAATTAAACGAACAGAAGATTGAGCAATTTATTAATCTTTTTCATGTGGAAATAATCGCGGTAGATGAAAATGTTTCCCGTAAATATGCGCTTATCTATGAGTATATAGAGAAAAAAGGATGTAAAATTCCCGTTAACGATGTTTGGATTGCCGCTTGTTGCATGGCTGATGGCGGCACCCTTTTAACCCGGGATAATCATTTTAATAATATCGAGCAAATCGAAAAGATCGTATTGGATTATTAGCGATAACACCCTGTTTTTTTATTCTTCATATTTGGTGCTTAATACCCACCTTTTTAAATTCCGGGCTTGACGAATGCTATTTATGGTATCCGTCAGTCCAGCCATTTCAATATTTTCTGGATACCGGCTTTCGTAACCTGATAACCTGAAGGTCACGCGAGGCCATCTAATTCTCTTTCCTTCTTATTCATATTCAGAACTCCCCGGATACTACTAGTAATAAAAACAATAACTATGATTTACTAATTATATCATTATATTTCCTGAACATCAGCGGCAGCGCAAGATTATTTGCAGTTAAGAAGGCCTTATCTTCCAGCACTTCTCCGGCATTTCCATCAAAGACTATTCTTCCCCCATTCAGGACTATTGCTCTTTCCGAAAAATCATAAGCAAGATCCAGGTCATGTGTCGCTGCAATTATAGTTTTATTAAACTGTTTTAAAAGTTCTATGAAATTGTCTCTGTTTGAAGGATCGAGATTGCTCGATGGTTCATCTAGAATAAGAATTTCAGGATCATAGGATAGCACTGTAGCAAGTGCAGCAAGCTTCTTTTCTCCAAAACTCAGGAAATAAGGCATTTCATTTTCAACATTTTTAAGATTAACTTTTGTAAGGCTTTCTCTGACCCTTCTTTCAATGAATTTAATATCCTTTGCCCTTGGATCTCTTTTTTTATTCAGGTAATTAATAAGGCCAAATGCTACATCGTCAAAAACGGAAGTAGAAAAAAGCTGATCGTTTGGATCCTGGAATACAAAACCAATTTTTTCCCTGATTCCATAAATATTCTTATCATTTAATTCTGTCCCGCCTATTTTTATCAGGCCTTTTCGATTTTTGTTTTCCTGCAGACCGGCAATGTTTAAAAGTAAGGTTGACTTTCCGGCTCCATTAGGACCTATCAGAGAAACTTTTTCACCTTCGGAAACAATAAAGCTGATTTCGTGCAGGACTTCCTTGAATCCTTTCGTACTTTGGTCAAAGCTGCTCATTTTCCTGGCTGAAGGATATTTAAAACTTAAATTACTTATTTCTATTATTATTTTATTCTCCAAATTTATTTTTCTTTCCAAATTAATGTATTATTTTTAAAATTTCCAAAATCTTTATTGCCGTAGCTGCTGCAAGAATAACAGACATTATGATTATATTTGATGCAGCAATCTTGGTTTTAGTTCCGACAAAGTAAAGGCTGCCTTCAAATCCCCTGCTTTCCATGGACTTATAAATGTTTTCAGCCCTGTCAAAAGACTTGATAAACAGGCTGCCGGCCAAAAACGTAAGTCTTTTATTTACATTTTTATATGATTTCCGGAATGTCCTGCTTTGAATTGCAAGCTGGCCAATTCTTGACTGATCCCTTATCAAAAAAAGATACCTGTACATGAAAAAAATTAGTGAAATCATTATCTTTGGAAAATAAATTTCTTTTAAACCATTCAACAATTCCATGTCTGAAGTTGAAACGATAAGAGAAGCAAGAATTAAAATTGATAAAAAAGACTTGACTGTCGTTATAAGAAAAATTGCCAGACCATTATCTGTTACTGCTATATGCAAAAACCAGAAATCAATATTAAATATTTCTATGCCTTTGCTGGTAAAAGGTATAAATATCGAAATAGAAAGCGGAAATAAAAAAATAACAAAAATTCTTTTTAACAACAGCACCGGTGTTGGCTTAAACAGCAGGCAAATTAAAACACTTAAAATAGAATAAAGCAAAAGTGAAACAAAATTACTTTTGCCTGTACTTGTTATCAGTAATATTAAGGCTAATGATATAATCAATTTAAATCTTGGTGAAATAATAATACCTTCCAGGCTCATTGACATCACATTATCTTGAATCCCGGATTTTGCTCCCGCGGATTTGTAAAATTTTATAAATTAAAAAAATAATTCCAAAAACTGCAAGCACAATAAACACTCCAAATAAACCCGCAAGAGCACCTTTCCAGAATTCATTATCGGTAAACGAAACAGAATAATCCTTTATGACAAAAAATTTGCTGTTTATAATTTGTGTTGCTTTTTCTGCAAATCCAAACCTTCCGGTTACTTTTTCCAATCCATCAGGCAAATTTGAGGCAAGTGGGGATAAAAAAGCTGCAATTAACAGCGAAATTAAAATTCCGGTAATTACTGCAATTATTGTGGTCTTGTCAGAGAATTTTACTTTCGCCATTATTGTACCCATTCCTTTCGCTTCGCTCAAGGCACAAAACGGGATGAAAAACCCGTTGTCCTTAAGCATACATTCTTTTATAAATACATATTGCAGATTGATTTTCTTTCAGACTTTATGCCCCTCCTTCAAAAACATTTCTCTTAGTTAATATAAGATCGGGTCTGACTCTATTAATGAATGCAATAATTGCAGTAGTTATTGAAGCTTCGCCAACCCCTATTATCATATGCACCAATATCATAGCTTTTAAAGTTACTCCCATCGCATATGTACCTGAGAGTGCAAGTTCAAGAGCTGCAAAAAAAGATGCAAAAACAACTGAAAACCAGGAAGCAAATGCAATCGCAGCATAAAACATTGCTTTTGATTTTGAGATTCTTTTCAGCAGCATATAAATAAGAAATGCGCTAAATACTCCGCAAATGGCCAAATTAAAGACATTGGCCCCAATTGCGATCACGCCGCCATCCATAAAAACCAGTGCCTGCACTACCAGGACTACAGTAAGTACCAGCACTCCTGCATAAGGACCAAGAGTTATGGCAACAAGCGCACCTCCGAGAAGATGGCCAGAGGTTCCGCCAGGAATTGTGAAATTTATCATCTGAAGCGCAAAAATCAGAGCAGCCATCATCCCCATCAACACTATTACTTTTGCCTTAAATATTTTCTTTATTTTATAAATTGATACTGCAATGCCTCCAACGGATATTACTCCTGTTGTTACCGCTGTTTTTAAATCTATAAAACCATCCGGGATATGCATGATTGCTCCTCTAAAATAATAGAATACTGCCTGTGACAGAATACCTGGATAATAGATACCTGGTTGTCAGAATATTGTAAAATTATAAATTATTGCAAAGTTGCAGCCCCAATAATATTATAGTAATACTAATTTTAAAAAAGTAACACGATTTTAAAAAAGTCTCAAGAAGTTTTTTTAAATTTTTTAAAGAAATTTTTTTATTTGATTATTGTATTTGACTTAGCATACAAAACTCTATTAATATAAACTATATTAATAAATTGGTAATTAGGTTATAGGAATAATTAACAATATAAATTATGATAGGCAGTTATAAATAGCTTGTTTGAAAATCGGACGACTATCTAGGATAAGCTGCCATAATTGTTTTTTTAATTTATTCAAGATTTTTTACAAAACTTTAGTAAAAAAGCAAAACGATGGCAAAAAAAGAAGAAGATTCTCTATTGAGGTTCGGAGTTTCAATCGAGGGGAGCCTTTTAAAAAAATTCGATTCTTTTATTTCCGGCAATAATTACAGAAACCGGTCAGAAGCATTGAGAGACCTCATCAGAATTGCGCTTGTGGAAGAAGAATGGGAAAATGCTGACGAACAAGTTGCCGGTGCAATAGTTCTTGTTTATGACCACCACAAGAGAGAGCTTGTTGATAAGCTGCTCGATATCCAGCACGATTATAATAAATATATTATCTCAAGCCAGCACATACACCTTGATCATGACAACTGTCTTGAAATCATAGTTGTAAAAGGCAGTATGAAATTCATCCAGGAAATTCTGTCAAAGCTCAAGTCTGCAAAAGGTGTAAAACATGCCTCACTTACAAAATCAACACTTGGTAAGAATATTTGATTTTACTGCGAACCAATTTTTTTACTGCCAGCCAACTTTTCCTGGCATAACCATTGAAATCCATGTGTTTCCGGCATTAAGGGATACTTCATTTCCGCCGCCGTCTCTTAATACGAATCTGTCGGCAACTCCGCCTCTCTCCCATGTGCCTTCAACTGCGTTTCCATCTATAAAATAAAATGCCTGCCCTGAACCAGTTGTTCTTACGCTCATGTGTTTGTATTTATCAATAGGTCCTACAATATCTGTAATAAGCACAACAACATTCTTAACAGAAATTATCTGGCCTGATTCATGGTCAACGTGCGGCTTGCCGCCCATATATCTCAAATAGCTGTTTGAATTTCTATCATATTTAAAATTAACGTTAAATCCTCTGGGAGCATAAGCCGCTGTGCCAAAATCTATGAAAACATTATTTATGCCGCCTCTGTCACCTTCACCTGCATCACCCTTATAGGAAAATGGCATTCCATTGCCTTCAAGAGGATATCCTAATTGTGCAGCTTTTTGTTTGACAGCAATTGTGGAAGTAAATGCAGTATGTTCCTGTACTTTACTTCTGGTGTAGTCTCGCCAGTAAGGTGCAGTGCCAACTATTGAGCTCAATCCGGATCTGTCAGTCATTGCGCTCATTGTATACATTCCGAGATCCTGGATATATTTATAGCATTCAGGATAAGTACCAAAAAACAGATATATCGGGTCAAAAGATTTTGCAATTTCAGCATAATAAGGCCTGGAACTTCTGAAAGGCCCAACAATGGAAGCGTCTTTTGTTCCGTATACTGCTACGAAACGGGTAATACCGTATTCGTCAACAACCTCAAAAACCACATCGGCATTCTGCAGTCCTGACTGAGGTCGTGCAGCAAAACTGTTTTCAACCATAATTGCAATCGGTCTTGCGTTAGTAAGTCCGGCCCAATCCATAACTTTGGTCTGGATTGTGTCAGGTGCGATAACCCAGGCAGAACTTAAAAGAAGTATGATTGTCAGGATACCAGCAAATACAAGTAAGGCACTTTTTTTCATAACGTTTTCCCCTTGAACAAATAAATAATATTTTATTAATAGAAAAGTAAATAAAAGTATATTTTACTTATTTTGTTGCATTAAGTAAATAAATTCTGCGATAATAATTGTTCAGATAATTATTCAGATAAAAATAATGGTAACTATCCCGTCAAGGGGATAATTGCCAAATAAATTAGTATATATAGTCAATAATGAGAAAATTTAAATAAAAGAAAAAACCACAAAGGAATGCAAAATGGAAAAAGTATTGAGATTTAAAAAAGAAGATTTATTTAATTATGCAGTGCTTTACATGGAAAAGCTGGGTATTTCCCAAAAAGATGCAGAAATTGTTGCCGATGTTTTAATTGCTGCAGACCTGAGGGGGGTAGATTCTCATGGACTTATCAGAATTTACAGTTATTACGGAAGAAGGCTGGAAAAGAAATATATGAATCCGTTAACCCCGTTCAAGATAATATCTGAGACAGATACCACCGTCCTGTATGATGGCGGCAATGGGCTTGGCCAGGTTGTTTCCTGTCATGCAATGGAAAAATGCATTGAAAAGGCAAAAAAATCCAACATAGCCGTTGCTGCAGTCAAACACAGCAATCATTATGGTATCGCAGGTTATTATGCAATGATGGCACTTGAACATGGCATGATCGGAATCAGCCTTACAAATTCGCAGCCGCTGGTGGCTCCGACGTATGGAAGAACTGCAGTCCTGGGAACAAATCCAATCAGCTTTGCCGCACCTTCTTACGATGAATATCCGTTTGTGCTGGATATGGCAACCAGCGTTGTTCCAATCGGAAGAATAAAAGTTTATGAAGAAAAAAATGATAAAATCCCGGTTGGCTGGGGAATCGATGATGATGGCAATGTGACCGAAGATCCAAAAAAGGTTCAAAGCGGGGGTCCCGGAGCACTGATGCCTCTGGGCGGAATTGATATAATGCG
>JAMCVO010000408.1 GCA_023475715.1 Actinomycetota bacterium | reverse complement strand
TGGCACTTAATTCCGGCAAAATCTTAAGATTATTAAATTGCGGGATGCTCCCTACAAGTTTTGCAATCAGTAAAAAGGATATAAACATAAGAAACATGGTAAAAGAGATGGGATCTTATGACGAAAAAAATGGAGCATACAAAACAAAAGGGGGAGCATGTACAAATTTCATTTGTAAATCCGGCAATATAACTATGGCAAGGTTTGCAAGAGTATCCGGTAATTATGTCTGTCAGATTGCAAAAGGTGAAACTTTTATTCCTGGAAATTTAAATAAAAAAGAAATCTGGGGTTTTGATTGTCTGCCATGGGCTTTTGTAAAATTTGAAGGTGATATTGAAAACTTTATTCAAAATGTCCGTTCCAATCATATTCATATGGTTTACGGTGATTTTGTCCAGGAATTAAAAGATGTCTGTGATTTATTAGAAATAAAGCCAATAATCTGTGGTTGATTTAAGATATATTAATCATATTTTTTAGATGCAATAAATTAAAATAAAATGGTACTAGAAAGGTAACAAATGTTTAGAGTTGCAAATATTTTCAAGATAAGACCAGAATATAAGGATGAGTATAAAAAAGCCCATGATGAAATATGGCCTGAATTAGTAAAAGAGATTAAAGCATTGGGAATTAAAAACTATTCAATATATTTTAGAAAAGATGGTACACTTTTTTCTTATTTTGAGGTAGATCTAAGCCATCAGGAATTCGATAAGAGATGGGAAGAATATTTTAAAAAAGATATCTGCAAAAAATGGCAAGATTATATGAGTAAATATATTATAAAAAAAGATAAAACAAAAATAAGCCCTGACTTCGAGGACATAGAAGAAGTTTTTCATCTGGATTGACAGACAGGCAAAGACTTGTGATTGCAGTATTTTTTTTCTAATAACTTGTAAGGATAAAGTTCCAATAAAATAATCATATTAAAAATATATGATATCTAAGAATAAGAATATCTCATCTATTCAAATCTCAAAGCTTCAATAGGGTTAAGTTTTGCTGCTCTCATTGCAGGATAAATCCCAAAGAATAATCCTACAAATGTTGAAAAAGAAACGGCAAGGGCAATAGAAGAAAACGATACGCTGGTTGAAATAGGCGAGTATTTATTGAGTAAGATAGAGATAACAAACGCAAATACTATGCCCAAAAGCCCGCCAGTTAAGCTTAAAACAACGCTTTCGGTTAGAAACTGTGTTAAGATATCCCTGTTTTTTGCGCCGATGGCTTTTCTTATTCCTATTTCACGTGTTCTTTCGGTAACAGAAACAAGCATTATATTCATTATTCCAATTCCGCCTACAAGCAGAGAAATAGCTGCAATACTGCTTATGGCTATTGTAAAGATATTTGTGACTGCGCTTAATGTATTTAATATCTCGGTCTGGCTCTGAATACTGAAATCATCTTTCTCTCCCGATTTAATGCTATGCTGTTTTCTGAGTATTCTTGTTATTTCTTCCGATGCCAGATCCAGGTTTTTCTCCGTAGACGTTTTAGCCATTATAAGATTCAGGTAGTTCTGACCATAAAGTTTGTTCATTGCCGTGGTTACAGGGACAGCTATAGTATTATCTTGATCCTGCCCGAAAGTATTTGTTCCCTTTGATTTTACAGTTCCTATAACTTTAAAATTTTTTCCAAGGATTTTTATGCTTTTACCCAGCGGGTCTTCATCGGGAAAGAGTTTATCTTTAACGGTTTTTCCAAGGACAGCTACGTTTGAAGAATTGGCAACGTCACTTTTTGAAAAAAATTTACCGGTATCAATCTCAAAATTATATACACTGACTGCTTCTTCACTTGAAGCATAAATTGAAACATTGTCACCCTTGTCTTTGTAGGCAACAGTTGCAGCACTTAATATTACGGGGATAACCCCGTCCACATATTTCGAATGCCTTTGAATAGCATCTATATCCTGCAGCTTAAGGGATTCCTTATTTGCTGAACTGAACTGATTTAACATTCCCATATCATTATCCCTGTTTCCAGGCATAACAATTATCAGATTAGAACCTATTCCCTGAATGCTTTTGACAACTGAAGCCTGAGCACCTGTTCCTATAGACATCACAGCTACAACAGCCCCAACGCCTATGATTATTCCGAGCATTGTAAGGGCAGATCTTAATTTATTTAAAAATAATGATTGGAAAGCAATCATTATGTTCTTGCTGAAATTTCTCATACTCCTAGTTTTTAGCTATCTGTATTTGCATTTATTATTTATTCGGAACTGAAATTCTGTCTTCAAGCTTAGGCATCTTTGAGAGCATCTCATCAGCAGTTACCGGATTTTCTATTTTCTCTTCTTTTATGATCAAACCATCTCTTAAATAAATTATTCTTTGAGTATGATGCGCGATGTCATATTCATGGGTAACCAGGATTATTGTCTTCCCCTGCCTGTTTAAGTTCTGAAATATAGCCATTATTTCTTCTCCGGTTCTAGAATCAAGGTTTCCAGTGGGTTCATCTGCAAGTATAATTGACGGATTATTTATTAATGCCCGGGCTATGGCAACCCTTTGTCTTTCCCCGCCCGAAAGTTCATTTGGCTTGTTTTTTTCTTTTCCCTTTAGCCCAACTGACTCGATATATTTACTTATGGTCTGACTTCTGTTTTTCAATTTTATTTTTGTATAAATAGTAGGAAGCTCGACGTTTTGAAAAGTACTTAGTCTTGAAAGCAAATTGAAAGTCTGAAAAACAAAACCCACCTTCGTATTTCTGATATTGGCAAGCTGATTATCGTTTAATTTGCCGACTTCGATATTCTCGAGGAAATATTTTCCGGAATCAGGGACATCAAGACAGCCAAGTATATTCATTAAAGTTGATTTTCCAGAGCCGGATGGACCCATGACAGCAACGAATTCACCTTCATTTATCTCCAGGTCAATGCCTCTTAATGCTTTGACTTTGATGTTTCCTATCGTGTATGTTTTAAAAATATTTTCAATCCTGATCATTGCTTTATCTTGAGATTTTAATTATTGTGGTTTTGAAAGTAAAACTTCGTCACCTTCTTTTAATCCGGACCTGATTTCCGTATTTTCAAAATCACTTGCTCCTGTGGCAACTTCTATTTGTACGGGTTCTTTTTTTTCGTTTAATACCCAGACATAACTTTTATTGTTCTCTTCAAAAACTGCAAGTGATGGGATAAGTATAACATTTTTGATTTTACCAGTATAGATTGTAATATTAGCCGAAATACCAAACAATAATAACTCAGACCTTTCATCCTCTGGTTTTATAGTTACCTGAAAGCTTATTACACCTGCCGTATTTTTGGAAATCGGGGAAACGTCTTCTACTGTACCTTTGATTTTTTGGTCAGGGTAGGCATCAAGAATTATATCTGCTTCCTGTCCGCTTTTTATTCGCCCTATGTCTGTTTCTTCAATATCTGTCTTAATAATAAAATTGTCACTTATTACTGTTACGGCAGTCACTGCAGGGCTAAGATATTCGCCTTCCTTAAAGTTTACTGTCTGGACATATCCGTCAAAAGGCATTGAAATTACGGAATTTTCAAGTTCAATGCTGGCAATATCAAAGTTTATCTTTGCCAGATTTATCTGCTCTCCTGCGGCATTTATACTTTCCAGAGTTGCCAAAATTTGTTTTTCAGCCTGCTCGAGGCTTGAAATTGTATTCCAGTAAGTTATTGACTGATTGATTAAAGCCTGTTTGTAGGCATCTTCGGCACCCTCACCGCTTAGCTGTGCCTGTGCTTCTGAAGCGGCAACTGCAGAAATTGCGGAATTCAAAGAAGATGTTGCAGTATTTACAGCTGTATTGTATGAAGCCTGAGCATTTGCAGCTGCAACCTCGTACTGAGATAACTGAACTGCAGCTACATTATTATTCTTTGCAACATTTAATTGATAATTTGCTTCATCAAGAGCAGTCTGAGCCTGGTTTATTGAAACGTTGTATGCATTTTGTGCATTTGTAAGTGCTGTTTTTGCTGATTCGATAGAGGAGCTGCTGACACCATTTGTGTTTTCAAGATTGTTTAAGGCATTGTCAGCAGACTGCTGTGCAAGTTTATTATTTTCCTGTGCAATCTGAATGGCAACATGATTTGCGTCTAAAGCACCATTATAATTGATTTTAGCTGTCTTAAGAGAGCTTTCGGCAATTTTTATATTTTCTTCAGCTTGTTTTACTAACAGTTTTGTTTTTCTGTTATCAATTTCTATTAAAACATCACCTTTATTAATGATATCTCCTTTTTCTACGGATTTAAGAACTTTTCCGGATGAAGGAAGAGATAAATTTTTTGACTGCACAGAATCAACGTTACCTGATGCATCAATGCTTTGAACGATATCTCCCCTTATAGCTGTAGCAGTTTCAGGAGTTGAGACGCTTTTTTTGCAGGAGAACATAAAGCTTGAAGATATTATTAATAAAAATAAAATTAGTATTGATATTCTAAAAAAGTTATTATTTTTTTTATCTTGTCTTATGCATTGCATAATAGATCCCCTATTTAAACTAATTGAATCATGTTTATTTCTTTATAAGCTGAGGCTGTATGTTTATAAAATAACAAAAATATCATATAAATCATACTGATTATATTGGCATGATTATAATAGCAGGCTTTTAATTGTCAAGCATAAAATATCTTAAACAAAGATTAATTATCTTTATTCTATTTTACCCTAAACAATGATTGAATTAGTTCCTGGTTGTAAGCTCTCACTATTTTGAATCACTTTTAACAATTTTATTAACCAGTATTGATCTTGGTGAATAACTCATCTTTTTTATAAAATTTAATAGCTCTCAAACTTAAAATTTGGTAATTTATTTGTTGTAAATTGTACAGTAATTCTTTTAGTGAAATTTTAAAGAGCCATCTTAATTCTTATAATTCAATACACAAAAATAAAAATAGATTTAAGTAACAAATAATGAAAATCATTAATAAAAAATAAAATTAAGTATTGTATAAGAAAATTATTTTTGATAATATTTAACTGGCTAAACCAGTTAGCAATAATTTTTAATTTAATTAGAAATTAAAATTAGCCATACTAAGGTGAGAGGAATTAAAGAAGTGAAAGCAGTTTTATATAAAGGGCAACCAAATAAAGTTTCAATAGAGGATGTAGAAAAACCTGTTATTAATAATGAGGAGGTATTGGTAAGAGTTAAATATATAGGGATATGCGGTGCAGATATTGAATTGATAAAAGGAAATAGAAATATTAAAATACCAGTTATACCTGGTCATGAGATAGTCGGAATTATAGAAAAAGCACCTGAAAATAATAGTGGAATAATTGGCAAAAGAGTTGCAATAGAACCTACAATAAGTTGCGGAATATGCCAGAGCTGTAAAATAGGATTACCCCATATTTGCACTAACTTGAAGGTATTAGGAGTGCATTGTAATGGTGGTGCTGCGGAATATGTAAAAACTTCTCTTAATAAAATTCATTTTGTTCCTGATAGTTTATCAGATGAGCAATCAGCACTTATCGAACCGGTTTCTGTAAGTATCCATGTAGTAAAGACTTCAAAAATTCAATTTGGAGATAATGTTCTAATTATCGGTTCTGGCCCGATTGGTTTATTGATCGCTCAAGTTTGTAAATTTGCTGGCGCAAAAAGAATTTCTGTTATGGAAATTAATGATTTTAGAAAAGGAATTTGTAAAAATATGGGTTTTGAAGTTCTTGAAAATGAAAAAAGTGTTGAAGACATTGATTACAAGTATGATATCGGATATGAAGTCAGCGGAAGTGAGGCAGGCGTACAAAAATTAATGGAAATGGTAAGACCGGGTGGCAAAATTATAATTGTCGGATTGTTTAAAAATCCAATTCCAATTCAACTTTCCAGTGTTCTTTTCAAAGAATTAGAAATAAAAGGTTCGAGAGTCTATTCCTCAATGGATTTTAAATTGGCCATTGAATTATTAAATAAAGGTATGATTAACACGAAACTTTTACTTACAAATATTGTAAAATTAGAAGATTTTGCTTATGGAGTTGAGCTTGCGTTAAAAAAAGAAGCCATGAAAGTTATTGTAGATGCTCGGAAATAATACTAATAAATATTCTATGAGGTTTAAGAATATGACACATAAAGAAAGATTTATCAGAGCGTTAAATCATAAAGATACTGACAGTGTCCCTATGGATTTTGGCTCAACTCCTGTGACAGGGTTACATTTTGATGCATATATGAAATTAAAAAAATATTTAGGTCTGGATTTAAAGAAAGAAAATATTTTTTTTACCAGCAAAATGCAGCAATCTGTGATGCCGGATGAAGAGATATTAAAATATTTTGATATAGATGTCAGAGGAATTTATTTATCAAAACCCAATAAGAGCCTCGATATGGATTTTGAAGATGGAAGCTGGCAAGACATGTGGGGAGTTGTTAGAAAAATTCACAAAAATGGCAGCTATTTTGAAATTGTCAGTTCTCCCTTTCAAGACAAAAATTTGAGTGTTAAAAATATCAATGATTTTGAATGGCCGGATTTTAATGATGAAGGGATTTATAATGGAATATTTGAAAGAACCAGAGAGTTAAACGAAAAGAATTTTGGGACCATCCTTATAATTGGCGGGTCTGTTGTTCATATAAGCCAATTTATGAGAGGTTTTGAAAACTGGTTTATGGATTTAATACTTCAACCGGAATTAATTCAGGAAATTATGCAAAATATTACAGAATTTTATATAGATGTTATAAAGAATACTTTTAAAATTTTAGGAAAATTAGGAAGAACGATTGATGCTATTTATTTTGCAGATGATCTTGGTACACAGGAAAGCACTCAAATTTCACCAGATTTATATAGAAAGATAATTAAGCCTTTTCATAAAAAATTGTATGGATTTGTAAGAGAAGAAGTTTGCAGTAATGTTTTTTTGCATTCTTGCGGTGCAATTTATCCTTTGATTGATGACCTTATAGATTCAGGAGTTACAATTTTAAATCCGATTCAAGTTTCGGCTAAAAATATGAATATATTAAAATTAAAGAATGATTT
>JAMCVO010000456.1:1477-7109 GCA_023475715.1 Actinomycetota bacterium | reverse complement strand
TAACTCATACAATGGATTCCTAAAATAATAATATATATGGTGAGCAAGAGAATAAAAATCGTCTTTATTTCCGGTTACATATCTTTCCTTTGTGTATGGGGTAAAAATAATTTTTGGATTCCAAAGCTTAATTATGTTCTGATAAGTTTTGAAGGAATGAAATATATCAGGGAAAATAAAAGCTAAATTATTAGCCAATAAACTTATTAAATTGAAGCCGAGAATTGTCAGACTTTCTTGATCCGCTTCTTTTTCCAGGATTTTTATAGTTGAAAACGACTGATAAAAAACATTATCATTTTTATCTTCACCCGGAAGGACTTTGTTCATATCGAATTTTTCGACTTTAAAGATGTCATCTGAAGGAATGGATTTTGCATTCAGTAAAAGCTGACTTTGTATATTAGGTGTTAAGATGATAACTTTTTCTGTTTTATGGTTCAGGTAATAATTTATTGCCCATTCAGTTTGATCTGTTGTATTAGACAAAATTAAAATAGGTTTCATTTTCAGATTGGCAGAAAAATAAATTTATAGTTAACTAACCATATGTCTTAGTTTCCATTTTCCCTTGTATTTTTTCCATAGATGGCCTGGTCTGAATGAATCAATTGTTTCCCAAAATTGTTTTGCTGTTATATCCATATATTCCAATACCTCTTTAAAATATTTCTTTGGGAATTCTCCATCATATCTGTGTACTAAAGCTACTCCTTCTTCTCTAGTAAGATGACCACTTCTGATCTCCTGTGATGCTTCGTATGAAGCCCTGCCGATACCGAATTTTATATATGTGGTGAAATAATGAAAACCGTCAATTCTATCATCTAAACTGTTATATTTAGAATGTGTTCCTTCAGTTCTTCCATCAGGATTTGGTTCAAATCCAGCGTTTTCAACAGAATAATAGTATGACTCTTGTGGTATCCATTTTATGTAATATCCTAAATATCGGTAATCTATCGCCACCTTTTGAAAGTCACTGTTGCTAGGTAATAAATACGCATCTAAATCATCTTTTTTTATACCGTATTTAGGTAAATCACTAATATGAACACCTCCGAAATACTCCTGAGGTTTCCCGAAGGGCATTTTTTTATTTGGTGAGAATGCCTCCTTTTTTTTATTTCCGTATTCAGCTTCCGGTTCACCATAGAAAATTAAAGGAATATTAAATTTCACTGCAATTTTTGGGGCAATATTTTTTTGACCGATAATGAAAGGTTGAAAGGGATGACATAAGTTTAAAAAAGCAAGTCTTGTCAGAGTTCTATGAACTTTCCCATTAGGACTAAACATAATATTATCAAAACCACTCTGTATCCAATGCTGGAAATTACGCCAGCCTACCTCTGTATATATGTGTGGAGGCCATGTAACAGTTAACGGGTGCATGTTATATTTATATTTCAATAAATGAGATGTGAATATACTATCCTTACCGCCGCTACCCGGTACAATACAATCATAAGAACCATTCTTGCTCCTATATTTGTTTAATAAATCTTTAAGTTCCCGCTCTCTTTCGTTCCAGTTGATTACGTTATGCTTAATTTCTGCAAAATTGCAGGCATCACATACTCCCTTTTTATCAAAATTAATAGTAGGATGCGGAGAATCTTTGTAGTTTAAAGTCTCTACAACAGAGGATGGCCTCTGATTAGATATAACACATTTTTTACAGAATTTTACATCAATTGGTAATCCCCACCTGCCAAATCTTTTTTTCATACATTTAATTAATTTTAAGGAATTTATTTAAAATTTTTAGGCCGGTAATTCCGCTTTTTTCGGGGTGAAACTGACAGCCGATAACATTATCCTTTATTATTGCTGAAGCATACTTCACTTTTCCATAGGTAGTTTCTGACAATATATTCTTAGTATTTTTAATATTTACATAGAAAGAATGAATAAAGTAGACCCAATCTTGATCGTGTAAATCTTCAAAAACAGTTCCCTGCCATGATTTAAGACATAAGGGTTTAGATATTTTATTCCAGCCGATTTGAGGAATTTTATAATTATTAGCGGGATCTATAGGAAATTTTATTACTTCAGAAGGAATAATATTTAATCCTAAATGTTTTCCAAATTCAAAACTTTGAGTTGCCAGAACCTGCATACCGACACATATCCCTAAAAACGGCTTACCTGAATTAATAAAACGTTCAATTACAAAGAATAGTTCTCGTTTCTTAAGCTGACCCATTGAATCACCAAACGCCCCATCACCAGGTAATACAACTCTATCAGAGTTAATTATTTCTTTAGGATTAGAACATAGATTAGCAGCAACACCCAGATATTTAAAGGCTCTCAGAACACTGGATACATTTCCTATACCATAATCAATTACAGCAATTTTATTTGTCATGGGTATCTAACATTAATATTTTTACTTATTAAATATTTTTTTACTTCTGAAATCTTGACTTTATTAAAATGGAAAGCTGCTGATGCTGAAATTGCATCTGCCTTACCTTCTTTTACTACATTATAAAAATCTTTTAAACTTCCTGCTCCTCCTGATGCAATAACAGGAATTTTTACATTTCTGCTTATGGCTTTAATTAAATAATTATCAAAACCCTGGAAGGTGCCGTCTTGATTAATAGATGTCACTAATATCTCACCTGCTCCCAACTTTTCTACCTCTTTTGCCCAGCTAACAACATCTTTTTTTGTCGGAGAACGACCTGAATCTGTATAGGCTTCCCATTTATCCCCTTTCCTCTGAGCTTCGATAGACACAACAACGCACTGAGATCCAAATATATGAGAGGCTTGAGTGATAATCTTGGGACTTAGGAAAGCTCCAGTGTTCATAGCTATTTTATCCGCTCCTGCTCTAAATAAAGTTTTCATATCCTCTATCGATCTTATACCGCCTCCTACAGTTAACGGAATAAAAACTTTATCGGCAGTTTTTGAAATAATGTCCAAAAGATACTTGCGTCTATATAAACTGGCAACTAAATCTATATAAATAATCTCATCAGCACCTTCCTGGTAGTATTTTAAAGCTGCTTCTTCAGGTTTACCAACAATTCTTAAACCTTCTAAGTGTATACCTTTGATGAGATTGGGACCTTTAACTTCCAGTTTAGGAATAATCCTAATATTAATCATTTAATATACCTATTATATTTTCTTTTTTCGAATAGATCTGAATACGGAACAATAATATACATTTTCTTATGTTTTACTATAAATTTCTTTTCATTCTCGGTAAATAACTCCTCATGCGTCTTCTCTCCGTCTCTCATACCGATTACTTTGATTTCAATTTTTTCACCATTTCCATATTTCTTTATTTGTCCATCTGCTAACTCGCTAAGCCTCTTCTGTTTCATTTTTAATACAAAAATTTCCTGGCCATGCATAATTTTTACAGCTTCGAATATTAGATTAACAGCGTCTTTAATTGTCATTATGTACCTAGTCATATTTGGATCAGTAATAGTTATAGATTTGTTTTTTCTTATTTGTTCAATCCATAATGGAAGAACTGATCCTCTTGAATTAAGCACATTCCCAAACCTTACAATAGAAAATTTAGTATTTGATTCTCCTAAATACCATCTTGTTGAGAGAAACATTTTTTCCATCAACAATTTTGTTGAACCCATTACACTA
Source organism: Actinomycetota bacterium (assembly GCA_023475715.1). Next base: position 3,470 of record JAMCVO010000456.1, on the reverse strand, counting down.
ACAGGATTTACCGCTTTATCAGTCGAGATAGCTATTACTTTATCAACGTCATGTTTAATTGACAGATCGATCACATTTTGGGCTCCGTATACATTTGTCTTAACCGCTTCAAAAGGATTATATTCACAGAAATGTACATGTTTTAATGCAGCAGTATGGAAAACAATATTTACCTTGCCAAAAGCCTTATCGAGTCTTTCCTTATCTCTAACATCACCAATTAAACATCTTATATCAGCCTTCCCTTTAATATCGGATATTTCATTTAATAGGAAATACTGTTTAGTTTCATCCCTTGAGAATATTCTAATTTGTTTAGGTTTATATTTAATCAATTGTCTGACAATTTCAGACCCAATTGACCCAGTTCCACCGGTTACTAAAATTATCTTATTTTTAAAAATATTAGACTAAAATATTAGACTTCATCATTGATTGCTTTTTTTAATTTTTTGGAAATATATTCTACATCATTTTCTTTTAAACCAATATATAAAGGTAAAGCTAATGTTTGGGAAGATATTTCTTCAGATACCGGGAAATCTCCCTTTTTATATCCGAACATTTTCTTGATAAAAGGTTGTAAATGTATTGATGGCAAATAAGCCCTGGTTTGAATTCCTACATGTTCTAATTTTGAAATAGCTGAATTTCTATTATTATTCATTATTCTCACAACATACAAAAACCAAGTATGATTCCGGTTAACACCAATTTCAGGTAAAATTATATTTTTGTTTCCTTGTAAATATTTATTATAATATCCGGCAATTTTAATTCGTTCACTTAATAAAAAATTAATTTTTTTAAGCTGAGTTATACCCAAAGCACTATGGAGCTCAGATAATCTGTAGTTATAACCTAAATATTTATGTTGTAACCATTTATTGTTATCTTCTCGACCTTGATTCCTTAAACTCTTGCAAAGCATGTATATCTTCTGATCATTTGTAACCATCATCCCGCCCTCGGCAGTAGTCATCTGTTTATTCGGATAAAAAGCGAAAACTCCTACGTCTCCGAAAGTACCGGTCTTTTTCTTGTTATAAAAAGATCCCAAACTCTCACAGGCATCTTCTATTACTTTTAGTTTATAAGCCTTGGCAATTTTCATAATTTTTTCCATATCTGCCGATTGACCGAATATATGAACTACTAATATCGCTTTAGTTTTTTTTGTAATTGCCTTTTCAATCGAATCTGCATTAAGGTTATAGGTTGTTTCATCTATATCGACAAAAACCGGTTTAGCTTTCTCGTACAACAAACAATTAGCTGAAGAAACAAATGAAAAAGGTGTGGTAATAACTTCATCTCCCTCTTTAATTCCTATAGCTTTAACAGCCAGATGTAATCCGCAGGTGCCATTTGCTACTGAAATAGCATATTTAGAATCAATAATTGAAGAGAACATTTTTTCAAATTCAATATGCCTGGGTCCTAAAGATAAATAACCGGATTTTAGAACTTTAACTACTAAATCGATATCTGATTTGTCAATATAAGGTTTAGCTATAGGAATATTTTTCATTAAATATTAATTTTTTTTATTTTTGCAGGTCTGCCAATTACTGTAATATTATCTTTACTAAAAGATTTAGTGACTATAGATCCAGACCCTATTACAACATCATTTCCAATTTCTAAATGATCATTAATTATACTTCCAAGCCCAACAAAGACTCTTTTGCCTAATACAACTCCTCCTCCGGTAGTTACGCCCGGCGTTAAATGAGAAAAATCATTTATATGATTATCGTGTTCAATTATACAACCGGTATTAATATAAACTCCGTTACCTATTGCGGTAAATGAATTTATAATAACTTTCTTTCCTATTAATACATTTTCCCCAATCTTAACTTGTTCGGCTATAATTGCAGTTGGATCAACAAAATTAGCAAAAGAATATTTCATTTTTGAGATTCTTAGGTAAATTTTTTCTCTCGCTTTATTATCCCCAATGGCAATAAATATTTTAATAAGACGAAAT
>JAMCVO010000456.1:0-1467 GCA_023475715.1 Actinomycetota bacterium | reverse complement strand
TGTGATATCAAACAAATCTTTTATTTTTAATTTCGTCTTATTAAAATCATCGATAAAATCAATAGAGGAAAAGCTCTTATTTTTTTTGACTAGTGCTTCAATAATTCTGCCCTGTTCGCCTTTACCGATAATATATAAGTGCATATTTTTCATAATTAGTCTAGAAATTATCTGGTTTTTAATGTTTTTTTGAAATAACTTTCAATATAATCTGCAATTAATATACTAGGTTTAATATTAGAAAAAAATATGTTTTTTATATTTTTTTTATTCCTAATTTGTTCTTTTATTGCTGAAAAAATTTGATCTTGGTTATAACTGACATTTTTTATATACCTACTTTTTACTCTATCTTCTTGTCTTTTGCCAATGTTTACAACCGGAGTTAAAAGTTTAGGAGCTTCTAATACACCTGAACTCGAGTTTCCTACAATAACATCACAATTACTTAATAAACTCAAATAGTCATTCCTAGGTAAAGAAGTATATAAACCTCTAAAAATTCTTTTAGATTTAATTTTATTTACAAACAAATTGCTCCCTGTATCAGAATTAGGAAATATTCCCAAAATATCTGCATTAATTTTTCCTAAAGCTGAAAGTACTGGATTAATTTGTTTAATAAAAGGTGTTTTGTCTAATGGAGATGGATGCATAACAAATAATATAAAAGGTTTTTCTCCAGAAATACCATACCTTTTACATATTATTTCTTTGTTATCTATGCATCTATTAATACCTTCAAGAGCTAACTGTCCAGTTATTAGTAAATGTTTTGTTTTTTGTTTCCCAACTATCTGAAAAATTCTTTTAGCACTAGACTCAAATGCCGGAAAATGAATAGTTGACAAAGTAGTTATCGCATCCCTTAGCTTATCGTCTACTGTTACCTCTCCGGTTGTATCCCCGCCATGAACATGCGCTACAGGTATACCTACGTGAGAACCAACTAACGCTCCTGCTAAAGCCTCATCCCTGTCACCCAATACAACAATCATATCCGGTTGGATTTTCTCACAGAAATTATTAATACCTACAATTTCTTTGGATAACCATTCAATCATATTATTGTTTGGATTTATTCTAACTATATGATTTACCGGAATTTCATCTTTAATTATTTCACCTATTGTTAATCCATAAGTTTTCAATGTATGCATCCCGGTGACCAGAACGTAAACTTTAAGTTCTGTTCTTTTTATCAAAGTTTGTATCAATGGTTTTAGAAGTCCATAATCTGATCTTGATCCAGTTATAACTAAAATTTTTTTCATAATATTTCTGTTATTTTTATCAGTTTATCTTTAATTACAGATTTTTTGATTTTTCTACCTATTAAGTCCCAATATTTTTCAGGAGGTAATCCTGTTCCTGGTCTTTTGATGCTAATGTCATTTTCTTTGATTTGATGCGATTTAGATAAGTTTCTTGACCATACAAGACTTTTTCGAACGTTTTTTGCAATTC
>JAMCVO010000413.1 GCA_023475715.1 Actinomycetota bacterium | reverse complement strand
AATTAATAATGCCTGCCAAAAACAGTATATATACACCCCTTGGTAATTTTGTGTATGAACGAAAATTTTCCAGCTTAATCATGTTCAGCAAATGGATAGAAATGATTTAAATAATTGATAATATTTATTTTTGATTAAAATTTATTATTTTTTTAATAAATTTATTTATAAATTATATATTAATTCTACTCAAATTTACTACTATTTTATTAAAATTTTATTAAAAATATATTAATATTTAGATTAAATCTATTAAAATCTTATATAATTTTATTAAATTATAAAGAAAATAATAAAAATAAGTAACCAAGAAAGAACTGAAGGAAAAGTGGTAAAAGCAGTAATTTCTGACATGGATGGCACAATAGCTGACAGCGAAAAATAGTATGGAAAGTTACAAGAGCTTTTTTTAACGAAAGAGGAATTAGCGTTAATAAGATTTCAGATTTAAATAGACTAATCCAGTAAAAATAAGCACAATAATTAAATGAGTTTCTTAATTATTGTGCTTATTTTTTAAATTTTAAAGTTGATAATATTTTTTATTTTAATTTTTTATTCTTTTATATCCCAGAACTCCTCAGCCTCTTCCTCCATTTCATAAAGGCGGTCATAGTAATCCGGAAACTCATTTAAATGAGCGAGGGCTATCTTCCCGGTTATTAAAGGGTCATCATTGGAAACATTTGTATTGGGATCTACTTTTCCATGTTCAAGCTCAACATCCATCCCCATCCTGAATTGCTCGACGTCAAACTTGCTCCAATCAATACCCAGCTTTTCCCCAATACTTTTAGATTCCTCAGCACTGAAATGCTTTTTGACCGACATCTTGGGTCCTTTCTTTTAGTTAAAAATAAAAACCTAATAATATAAGTAAATACATTATACTTAAATATCAAGGAAATTTTCAATATTTAATCAAAAATTTTAAAAATATTATATAATTGACAAAAATATTTTTGGCAAAGAACAGAATGGAAAATAATAGAGAAAATAAAAATATAATAAAAGACAAGGTAGCAATACAGAAATGCGGCAATTATAACAAAGAAGAATTGTCACAAAAGATCGAAAAATGTGTCTCCCTTATAGGCGGATTTGAAAAGTATATTTCAGGCGCAAAAAAAATACTTTTAAAACCAAATTTGCTTTCACCGTCTGCACCTGCCACAGCAGTGACCACACATCCCGTATTTGTAGAGAGCATTATTGATGTAATAAAAAGAATTGCAGGCAGCAATATAGAGATAACCATTGCAGATAGCCCGGGAGTTGCCACTCCTCATACTAAGAAGGACCTTTCCAAATTATATGGAATTACAGGATTTAAACGCTTTCTGGGTATGCCAGGCATTACCCTTAATCTTGACACTGGTTACAACACGGTTCCTTTCAAGAATGGCAAGGTACTAAAACAACTGGATGTCATTAAGCCTGTTCTTGAAGCTGATTTAATAATAAATCTTCCAAAATTTAAGACCCACAGCTTAACAAGAATGACGGGAGCAGTAAAAAACATGTATGGAATAATTCACGGAAAAACCAAGACGTTACTGCACACTAAATTCATGGATATACATAAATTCAATGACATGCTTCTGGATATTTATCTTTTCAAAAAACCGGTATTAAACATAATGGATGGTATTTTAGGTATGGAGAGTGAGGGACCAGGCACAAGTGGAAAAGCAAGGCAGATCGGTTTGATACTTGCAGGTACAAATGGTGTAGCTCTTGATAATGTGGTTAGCATAATAATGGGATTTAAGGAAAAACAGATACCTTTGATATCCTGTGCCAGGGAAAGGAACTTGCCAGGTTTTGAATTAAAAAATATCGAAATATTGGGTGAAAAAATAGAAGAAGTTATCATAAAAAACTTTATATTGCCAAAAAATTCAAATATAGTCAGAATCACAAAGAACAGATTTATAAATACTTATATTTTTCCTTTTATCAGAAATACATTATCGCTTTCCCCTTATCAGAATAAAATTAAATGTGACCTTTGCGGAACTTGCAGAGATATTTGTCCTGAAACTGCTATAATAATTGAAGGTAAAAAATTAAAACTTGATTACAAGAAATGTGTGAGGTGTTTCTGCTGCAGTGAAATGTGCCCGAATGCTGCAATGGACCTTAAATATTCTTTTCTCGGAAATTTAATATTTGGAAGAAAGAAAAATATTTAATCTGTAAATATAATTGAAATATGATTAATAACATATATAAAGATTTAGTGGTCATAGGAGGTAATGTTTCCGGCCTTGCAGCAGCAAGTCAGGCAAAAAGAGTTGACCCTTCTCTTGACATTAAGGTGCTTGAAAGTGGAGATTATATTTCTTATGGTGCGTGCGGAATGCCATATTTTATTTCAGGTTCGATTGAAAAAATTGACGATTTATTTGCTTACCCTCCAAGCTTTTTTGAAGAAAAAAGAAATATAAAAATTTTATTAAATCACAAGGTTGTGTCTATAAACCCATTCAAAAAAGAAATTCTCTTCTCTTCAAAAGTATCAGGAGCTTTAAAATATGATAAATTAATAATATGTAGCGGTGCTTCGCCAATCGTATTAAATACCCCCGGGATTAATGCAAAAAATATATTTAATTTTCGTAATATTTCTGATGCAATCAATTTAAAAAGTTTCATCAGGGCACAAAATCCAAAAAATGCAGTAGTCATTGGAGGAGGTTCCGTGGGACTGTTGATTGCAGAAGCATTAAATAAAATTGGCATAAAAGTAACGATTATTGAAAAAAGCAAAAAAATATTTAAAGACTATGAAGATGAAATCACCGGCATCCTTATTGGTAAGATTAAATCTTCTCAAATATCAATTCTTCCGGATCTAAGCATAAATTCAATATTGGAAAATAAAAATACCGGACTTGCTTTTTTAATCAATGCTACAAATACAAAAGATGGAATCAGTGAGAAGATTGAAATTGAAACTGACCTTATTTTACTTGCCGCAGGAGTTGAAGCCAATACAGATTTTATCGGGAATTCATTCATAGAAATTGGTGAGAAAAAAGCAATCAAAGTAAACTCAAAACAACAGACATCTTACGCAAATATCTATGCTGCCGGAGACTGCTGTCTGGTAAAAAATTTTGTGACAAATAAATATGATTTTATCCCTACGGCAAACAACGCAATAAAAACAGGAAGAATTGCAGGCAGCAATGCTGCCGGCGAAGATGAAAACTTTGCAGGATCATTGGGCACAAAGGCGGATAAATTTTTTGGACTTGAAATTGCCAGAACCGGAATTGGATTGGAAAATGCATTGGATTTCAGGTTCAATGCCTTCAAAATTACGGATACCTACCAATCACATATAAAAGCAATACCAGGGTCCGAAGCCATAACAATTACGGTTATTGCAGATAAAAATTCAAAAAGGTTACTTGGAGTCCAAATGATAGGAAAAGAGTGTGTCGGAAAAAGAATAGATATACTTGCTGCTGCAATTTCAAAGGAAATGACAGTAAATGAAATTTATATGCTGGATCTCAGTTATGCTCCGGAGATTTCAACAGTGCTTGACCCTGTAAATAAAATTTGTGCTAAAGCTTCATTGGAAATTCAAAAAATGAAATTTTAGAGGAATCTGTAGAAATTTATTATATATAATATTTAGTTTTATATATTTGAAACCAGTATTTTGATAATTAAAAAAGTCCATCCTGGCTCCTTGTATCTTCCTCAGAATTATCTGAATAAAATTGCTGGGATTTTAGTTCTTTAAGCATTATGGACCTTTCGAAATTTCTTGCATACTCGGACCAGTCTGATTTTCCCCCGCTTTCTTCAAGAATAATATTGAACCCTCCGACATCCGCATCCATATGATCAACATGATATACTATAAAAGCTTCAAGAATTTTTGGTCTTTTTGGCGAGCCGAACTCCTTTTGCCCATGATGGCTCAATATTATGTGCAGCAATCTTTCTTTTAAATCTTCAGGGAATGCTTTAATCTCTTTAATTTTTTCTAATATCATTCCATAGCCAATCGTTATATGACCCAAAAGCCTGCCTTCATCCGTTATTTTTATTACAGTATCAACCCTATATTCCTTTATCTTACCGATATCGTGTAAAATAGCTCCCGTAATAAGCAAGTCCCTGTTTAAATTTTCATAAATTCCCGAAAGCCTGTCACAAATTTTTGCAACATTAAGGGAATGCTCAATAAGTCCCCCCTTATATGCGTGGTGGTACTGCACTGCTGCAGTGGCGTTGCTGAATTCCTCCATGAATTTTTTATCCTCAAAAAATGAATCCAGCAGTTTTTTCAGATAAATATTTTTAATGCTGCTTATGAAAGTTTCCACCTCTGAAAGCATTTCAGCAGCACTTCTGTTTGAAGTTCTTATAAAATCCGAATACTCGATCTCTGTTTTATCTTCGATCTTCTGAAGAAAGTTTACAAGCAATTGTTTTGAACCTTTGTAATCTGTAATTTCACCTTTTATATTGACAAAATCACCTTCGTCAAACAATTTATCGGCGCTGCTGAGCCTATCGAAAGCCTCGGTCCACATGACTCCATCTATGGATCCGCCCTTATCCTGAAGACAAATCAGACAGTAGTCCTGGCCGCTTTTTTTCTGCTTTATCAATTTTTTTCTGATCAGGAACACAGAGTCAACCTGGCTGCCTTTTTCAAGTTCGTTTATGAATTGTTTTTTTATTTTTTCCATATATCTGTTCAACTTAAATAAATTTAATTTTATTTAAGATCTATCTTTTTGCTGACCAAACTCTTAAAGCAATCGAGTCTTTTATAGTCTGTCAAATCATGCTGTATTGGTGTAATTGATATGTAGTTATTTTTAAGCGCAGTATAATCATTGTTTTCGTCTTCTTCACCTTCCGCAAGCTCCCCGTTCATCCAATAATATTCTCTCCCTCTTGGATCTTCTCTCTTTATAAAAACATCTTTGAATGTCATATCACTCTGATTCGTAATTTTTATTCCCTTAATTTTATCCGCTGAGACATCAGGAATATTGATATTTAAAAGCGTTCTCTCCGGCAGATTTACTGAATTGAGAAGCAGGTTTGCAATATTTTTTGTAAATTCTGCTGCAAAAGTATAATCCGTATCCTTCAGGTTGTTCATCGAAACTGCAATTGATGGCACATTGTATATCGTTCCTTCAGTCGCTGCTGAAACTGTTCCTGAATAAATTATATTTCTACCGACATTGGCACCCCTGTTTATTCCTGAAATCAAAAGATCGGGCTTTCTTTCAAATATAGCTGCAATGGCAAGCTTTACACAGTCTGCCGGTGTACCGTCTACGGCATAACCGCAAAATATTCCGTTGATGAATTCTTTTTTTACTGAAATGGGATAAAAAACAGTTATTGCGTGTCCTATGGCACTCTTCTCCTTGTCGGGAGCAACTATCCAAATGTCCCAGTTGCCATTTCTGATTAAAGCATTGTAAAGCATCGTTATCCCTCTTGATTCAATGCCGTCATCATTTGTAAGAAGCACTATTTTTTTAGACATTAAAAATTCGATCTCTTAATAAATAACTTTTTCTATTTCTTTAAATTATAAAAAGCCGCAAGGCCGTAATATCTGGCTTCACCTGCAAGTTCCTCCTCTATCCTGAGGAGTTGGTTATATTTTGCAACTCTGTCGATCCTGGAAGGAGCACCTGTCTTAATCTGTCCGGCATTGACCCCGACAACAATATCGGCAATTGTGGTATCCTCTGTTTCACCGGAACGATGAGAAACAACTGCTGTATAACCTGCTCTCTTTGCCATTTCAATTGCATCAAGCGTCTCGGAAAGGGTTCCGATCTGATTAACTTTAATCAGAATTGAATTTGCCACATCAAGTTTAATGCCCTTTTCAAGTCTTTTTGTATTTGTGACAAAAAGATCGTCGCCAACTAGCTGAACCTTTTTTCCTATTTTCAGATTAAGCTTCTTCCATCCATCCCAGTCTTCTTCAGCCATTCCATCCTCTATTGAAATAATCGGGTATTTTTCAACCAGGGATGTATAATAATCAACCATTTGGGCAGGAGTTAAAATTTTACCTTCTCCTGAAAGATTATATTTTCCATCCTTAAACATTTCTGTAGCTGCAGGATCAAGAGCTATATATACATCCTTGCCGGGTTTGTACCCTGCTTCACTTATCGACTTAATGATATATTTGATTGCATCTTCATTAGCCTTAAGATTAGGTGCAAAACCACCTTCATCACCAACTGAGGTGCTCATGCCATCCTTTTTTAATACGTTTTTCAATGTATGAAAAATTTCGGCACAAATTCTGAGTGCTTCAGTAAAAGAATCTGCCCCAAGCGGCATAATCATAAATTCCTGCAAGTCTATACTGTTATCTGCATGTTTTCCACCATTTAGTATATTCATCATAGGCACAGGCAGTACATGAGAATTTACCCCTCCAATATATTTGTAAAGCGGCAGGTCCAGAGCAATAGCTGCAGCCTTAGCTACCGACAGCGAAACGCCCAGGATGGCATTTGCTCCAAGTTTTGCTTTGTTTTCCGTCCCGTCAAGCTCAATCATAACCTGGTCTATTTCCCGCTGAAATATTGCATCCATATCTTCAAGTTCTGGAGCTATAATTGAGTTAACATTTTCTACGGCATTCAAGACGCCTTTACCCATGTACCTGTTTTTATCTCCATCTCTCAGTTCAACAGCTTCAAAAGCTCCTGTCGATGCACCTGAAGGAACTGCAGCTCTGCCCACTGCACCACATTCAAGAACAGTTTCCACTTCTATGGTTGGATTAGCTCTGGAATCAAGAATTTCTCTTGCAAAGATGTCTACAATAGTTGTAAATTCACTCACAATAATCTCCTTCAAAAAAATTTATTGAATAAAAAATAATTGGAATTATCTCTGTAAATTCTAAATGTATATTGATATTTTGTCTATATGTTAAATTTCTTTCGTTAGCATCTTAAATTTCGTGATAGCAATAAAGGAAAATTTTAAGAGCCATGATGGGTATTTCAAAAACACGCAGGCTTTTCCCCAGCGAGTAAAAGCCAGCTCAGTTTCAGGCTTCGCTCTCCTCCCTGAGGAGGAACCATGCCCGCTTAAGCCTTCAAATGGTTTTCTCAATACCCATCCTGGCTTATCAATTTATTTTTTATCACGAAAT